>JBKJLT010000179.1:0-10266 GCA_046596765.1 Ferruginibacter sp.
TGGAAGAAATTTTTGGTGAAATTGAAGATGAATATGATACAGAAGAATTTGTTGACAGGCAATTATCGGCCACTGAGTTTATTTTTAGCGGAAGGATGGAACTGGATCTTATCACTGAAAAATACAAACTGGTTTTTCCGGATGATGAAGAAACAGAAACATTATCAGGCTACATCATTAAATCGCATGAGCAGATACCTAAGTTAAAAGAGCATATCATTATTGGCAACTACGAGATTGATATTTTAAATGTAAGCGATACCCGTATTGAAATGGTGAAGCTTAAGGTTTTAAAATAGATTGACTAAAACAGGATTTAATCTTCTCTTATTTTATTTACATGGTCATTGCTGTTAACACCCGGTTGAATAAAGAAATGCAGCCAGAAGGTTATGCAGAATTTATGTTTTCTATACTCAATCATCTAAGTAAAAAAAATCCAACGCATCAATTCATTTATATTTTTGATGGCCCATACGATAACAAATTCGTTTTCCCCGAAAATGTATTGCCAATAATTACGGGCCCAAAAGCAAGTAACAGCCTACGTTTGCAATATTGGTTCAATTATAAAATACCAGCTCTGTTGCGCAAACATAAAGTCGATGTTTTTTTAAGTATGGAAGGCATTTGTTCACTTCGCACTAAAATACCGCAGTGTTTGCTGGTAAGCGATCTCAGTTTTTTGCAATCTCCCAAAATTGTAAAAAAACTACAATCGGGATTTCATAAAAAATATACATCAAGTTTCTTAGCAAAGGCAAAAGCAATTGTAACGGTTTCAGCATATTCAAAAAAAATAATTGCTGATCAGTATAAAATCAAGGCTGAAGATATTTCCATTATTCATCCCGGCATTGATGAAATATTTAAACCGCTTGATTGGGAAGCCAAAGAAATCATCAAAGAAAAATACGCCGAAGGCAAAGCCTATTTTTTATGTTGCGGAAACAGCAACCTCATCAACCTGCTAAAAGCATTTTCTTTCTTTAAAAAAAGACAAAAAAGCAATATGCTGCTGCTGATTGCAGGAAATGCTGATGAAAACTTTAAAAAGGAATTGAAAACCTACAAATTCAGGAATGAGGTAAAACTGCTGGAAGAACTGGATAAGGCTAAGCTGGCAAAAATAACTGCATCTGCCTATGCCATGATTTATCCTGTTTTATATGATGATATTGCATTACCGGCTTTACAGGCGCTGCAATGCCATGTGCCGCTTGTAACATCTGATTCAGGAGCATTGCCAAATATTTTTGACCAGGCAGCTTTGTACTTCAATCCCGAAAACTTTGAGGATATGGCTCAAAAAATGATGCTTGTTTTTAAAGATGAAGACAAGGCAAAACAACTTGTAAATGCTGGTAATGAACTGATGAAGCAGTATAAATTAGATAAAAATGCTGATTTGCTGATGCAATGCCTTTTAAAATGTGCCAATTAGTGAATTTGCTAATAAGCTAATATGCTGATGCACTAATTTTCTAAATCTCTAATAACCTTTTTTTTACTAAAGCGATTAACTTCGCACCATAATCAGCACATTAGCTTATTAGCAAATCAGCACATTATTTATGAATCAATCAACAATAAAAATTGACGTACTGCTTGACCCCAACAAAGTACCCGAACAAATAAACTGGACGGCAACCGACAGTACAGCCAACATGGTACAAAAAGCCAAAGCCATGAGTATTGCTTTTTGGGATGGTGCCGATAAAACAGCCCTGCGCATTGACCTTTGGACCAAGGACATGATGGTAGATGAAATGGCCGACTTTTATTACCAGATGCTGATGAGCATGGCCGATACTTTTAAACGTGCTACTCAACAGCAGGAAATGAGCGACGATATGAAAAAATTTGCCAAAGAGTTTTTTGATAAATTCAAGGCGATACAGTTGAAAGAACAGAAGTAGCAGTTGGCAGTTGGCAATAAGCAATTGGCAAACTAAACCTCTAAACCCTAAACTTCTAAACCAAAAACATAAAAAACTAAACTATATGCAATTAGAACAACAAATAATGACCGAAATGAAAGAGGCCATGAAAGCAAAGAATGAAGGCGTTTTACGTGCCCTGCGTGGTATTAAGGCTGAGATTATTAAAGCGAAAACAGAGCCCGGTGCTGCTGGCGAAATTGATGAAGCCACCGAACAGAAATTTTTACAGAAGATGATGAAACAGCGCAGAGATTCGCTGGAAATTTTTGAAAAACAGGGACGTGAAGACCTTGCTGCCAAAGAAAGAGAAGAAATGGCAGTGATAGAAAAATTTCTCCCCAAACAATTAGGCGAAGCCGAACTGAAAGCAAAAATAAAAAACATAATTGCTGAAACAGGTGCAGCCTCACCAGCAGATATGGGCAAAGTAATGGGTGTTGCCAGCAAACAATTAGCCGGTAAAGCTGATGGTAAAATGATCAGTGGTATTGTTAAGGAATTACTGGCTGGTTCATAAGATTTACAAGTAATTGGGAATTTGAGTCTGCCTTTAATTTAATGCTCCCCTAATTCCAAATAGCCAATTACTAATTACTTAAAAAATGTTGATAGATTTTACTTTTGCAGCCCTCATTATTTTAGCCATCATAAAAGGTTATCAAAAAGGATTCATTATTGCCGTATTCTCAATCATCGCATTTATTATAGGCATGGCTGCGGCTTTAAAATTATCTACGGCAGTAGCGGGTTACTTAAAAGAAAGTTTAAGCGTTTCCGACAAGTGGTTGCCCTTTGTTGCATTTGCCCTCGTATTTTTAATTGTTATCATTCTGGTAAGACTGGGCGCTAAATTAATTGAAAAAACATTTCAGGCAGTAATGCTGGGCTGGCTTAACCGCATTGGCGGAATTGTTTTGTACGCCACGCTTTACCTGATCATTCTCAGCATTTTTATTTTTTATGCCGAAAAGCTGCATTTACTGCAGCCATCAGCCATAGAAAGTTCGCAAACCTATCACTTCATACAGCCCTGGGGGCTCAAAGTAATGGATAATTTTGGCAGGCTGATACCGGCTTTCAAAGATATGTTTACAGAGCTCGGCGACTTTTTTAATTCATTGTCAAACAAAATTCAGCATTAATTTCAACCATTATCTTATTTAGCGTAATTTTAGCCTTGTTCAGCAGTTTCATGTGCTGATATAAATTTATTTTAGCCACATGAAATTCGCCTTATCATCCCGGTTGTCATTCAACTTTTGATTATGGCTCTTTTCATAACTTTACAATTGAGATAGCGGTTTATATTTAACAATTTGCAATTACGGATGAGTTACGAAATTAAAATAGACGGAAAATTCAGATTTATCGAAGAAGGCGAAGGCGAGCCTTTGTTATTACTGCATGGTTTATTTGGAGCATTGAGCAATTTTCAGTTCCTCATTGAGCATTTTCGCAAAACAAACAAAGTGATTGTTCCGCTTTTGCCTTTGCTGGAACTTGATCTGCTGCACACCTCTGTTGGCGGGTTGCAAAAATTTGTTCAACGCTTTATTGAGCACCGAAATCTAAATAATATAAACCTGTTGGGCAATTCGCTGGGCGGCCATGTGGCCTTGGTACATGTTTTAAAAAATCCTGAGCGTATCAAATCAATTACATTAACCGGTAGTTCGGGCTTATTCGAAAATGGCATGGGTGATACTTATCCCAAGCGTGGCGATAAGGAATACATCCGCAAAAAAACCGAACTTACTTTTTACGATCCCAAAATGGCCACCGATGAGTTGGTTAATGAAGTATTTGAAATTACCAATAACCGGATGAAGGTTATAAAAATAATCGCATTGGCAAAAAGTGCCATCCGCAATAACCTGGGCGAAGAACTGAACCAGATTAAACAACCCGCCTGCCTCATCTGGGGAAACAACGATACCATTACACCGCCATTTGTTGCCAAAGAATTTCACCGCCTGATGCCAACAAGCGAATTGCATTTTGTAGATAAATGCGGCCATGCACCTATGATGGAAGTTCCCGAAGAATTTAACAGGCTGCTGGATGCCTTTTTAACAAAATTAAAAACACCTGCTGCAACAGTTTAAAGATAATTTTTGTCATTAAACAAACAGCGCATGGCTTGCAATAATTGTCTTACTATAAATGCAAAGTTAATTGAGCAAGGCATTATACTTTTTCGTATCAACTTTACGTTACTGCAATAGCTGTTACTAACCTAAACCAGTTATATGTTAACTATAGAACTTATTAACAACAATATTCCCCGGCTTCGGCTTAAAGATACGGTGAGTAAAGCCCTGCGCCTTATCAGCGATTTCAGGGTAACACACCTGCCGGTTGTTAAGGACGAAAAATTTCTTGGCCTAATCAGCGAAGATGACCTGCTTGACCAGGAGCAGGCTAAATTGCCAATGGAACTGTTACAGGATTTTTTCATCCATGCATCTGTACATGATAACGAACATTTTTTAAATGCCGTTACCTGCAGCAACCAATTTGATACAACGGTGGTTCCGGTAATAAATGAAGAAAACGACCTGGTTGGTGTAATAACTACAACAGACCTGCTGAAAACCATCGGCAATTTTGCAGGCACCAACGAAATAGGCGGCATTATTGTGCTTGAAATGGAACGCAACCAGTTTGCCATTTCAGAAATAAGCCGCATTGTGGAAAGCAACGACGCAACCATCCTACATTTAAATACAACCGTACATGCCGTAACTGGTATGCTTACTGTTACCTTACACATCAATAAAAAAGAAATAGCAGCAATTGTAGCCACTTTTGAAAGATATGAATACGACGTTATCTACTATTTTGGTAACGAAAATTTTGAAAATGAAATTCACAGCAACTACCGCCACCTGATGAATTACCTTGACATTTAATGAATGAGCTTAAAAAAATAATTTGCGCTGCTATCATCCTGGTTTTGCCGCAAACCGGTTTTGCTCAAAAATCAAAAACTCCCAATTTTAGTTTTGTTGATACGGCTTTGCTGCAGGCAAATACCAGCAATAAAGTGTGTATAAAAGACCTGCCGGTATCAGGCACAAAAAAAACCAAAGTATATATTGTTTACCGGGAGATTCAATTTAAAAAAGGCGACTCCATCTTATTATCCGATTTATATAAAGAGCTGGAACAGGCCAGGATACAGGTTTACAACACCACCCTTTTTAATGAGGTTACTTTTATAGTTACAGCACTTGATGCCTTCAACGTAACTGTGCATGTGCATGTGCTGGAGCGCTGGTACCTGTTCCCTGTTCCTCAGTTTAAATGGGTAGACCGAAATTTTAATGAATGGTACAAAACCTATAAAGCGAGTTTAAGCCGTGTTAATTACGGAATAAAATTTGTGCATTACAACCTCAGTGGCCGGCGTGATCAGTTGCGCATTTATTTTATAAATGGGTATACAAGAAATGTTTCTTTCAGCTATACCGCACCTTACAGCAATAAAGCACTTACCGAAGGTTTTACTGTTGGCGGCGGTTATTTACAAAAAAGAGAACTGTCTATTAAAACAAACAGCAATGATTCTTTATTGTTCTACCCCTCAGACTCCGCAACAAAAGCAAAAGCCGATTTTGTTTACAAAAGCTGGTATGCAACTGCAGGTTATACCATCCGCAGGGGCTTTTTTACAAGACATATTTTTTCTGCCGCTTATACCTACATTAAAATAGCCGACTCTGTAATTAACAAACGTTACAATTCAAACTATTTTAAAGATTCTGTTACTTCAAAAGGAATTTTTGATATTACTTACAGATTACAATATACAAATGTTGATAACGGATCGTATCCTTTAAAAGGAAAAAACGCTTTCATCTCTTTACAAAAAAGAGGATTGGGCTTTACGGGCGGTATAAATATGTTTATGATTGAAGCGGCCTGGAACAGGTATTACGACCTGGGTAAAAAATGGTATGGCATTGCTCAGTTCATTGGAAGCATAAAACTTCCATTTGACCAGGCATATATAAACCAGCGTGGCCTCGGTTATGGCGAAAATTATTTGCGTGGCCTGGAATATTATGTAATAGATGGCGTGGCGACTGCGCTGATAAAATCAACCATCAAGAAAAAATTAATTGCATTTGATATACCATTCCGGTTGTTTCCAAAAGTATTTACAAAAATACCTGTAAGCATCTTTGCAAAAACCTATGCCGATGTTGGATATGCTTATACCAAAAAGAAATATGATACTTACCTCAACAACCGTTTATTATATTCCGGAGGTTTTGGTATAGATATTCTTACCTTGTACGATATAAACCTCAGGTTCGAATACAGTTTTAACCAATTAGGCAAAAACAGTTTATTTTTACACAATCAATCTGGTTTTTAATTGAAAACAAAAATTCAAACACTACGCGGCCTGGCAGAACTAAGGCACATGAAAATTGCCATATACAGCCGTGGTATAGAAAATAACCAGCACCAGGATATTATTCAACTGCTGGATGAACTGGCCCTGAGCGGTGTTGAGCTCGTCTTCTATCAGGATTTCTTCAACCAGTTCTATTCATCCATCAGTACCAAAGCAAAATATTCAACCTTCAATTCTTCCGATGATCTGGATAAGAACATAGATTTCATCATAAGCCTAGGCGGCGATGGAACCATGCTTGATACGGTTACGTTGGTAAAAGACAGCGGCATTCCGGTGGTTGGTATAAATTACGGCCGCCTGGGTTTTTTGGCCAATATTGGTAAAGAGGATCTGATACCTGCAGTGGAGGCGCTTGTTAACCGGACTTATGTAGTTGATGAAAGAACGCTGCTGCATTTAGATTCAGACGTTCCATTGTTTGGCGATGCCCCTTATGCGTTAAATGAATTTGCGCTGCACAAAAAAGACACATCGCCCATGATAAAAATTCACACGTATATAAACGGCGAATTTTTAAATACGTATTGGGCCGATGGATTGATTGTAGCAACTCCTACCGGCTCTACCGGTTATTCATTAAGCTGCAACGGCCCCGTGGTTTTCCCGGACAGTGCCAGTTTTGTTATTACACCGGTATCGCCTCATAATTTAAATATACGCCCAATCATTATACCGGATAATACCATTATTTCTTTTGAGGTTGAAGGCAGAACAGATGGTTTTCTTTGTTCGTTAGACAGCCGCCGGGAAATAGTTACCAAAGACATTCAACTGGCAGTACGCAAAGAAACTTTTGGCATCAATCTTATCCGCCTTAACGAAAATAATTTTTTGCAAACACTTCGCAATAAATTGAGTTGGGGTTTAGATGTGAGAAATTAACTCAAAAAACAGATTTTTATACGGAAGATTTGGACAAATTTGCAATCCAATTGCAAATTTGTCCAAAATGTTTTATAGCTTTATGCAATGTTACAAAGGCAACTTCAAAAAAAACTAAAGCAACTCTATAGATATTTTCCAGTGGTATCTTTAAACGGGCCCAGGCAATCGGGTAAATCTACCTTACTAAAAACCACATTTCCAAAACTGCCTTATGTAACACTGGAGAACCCCGATGATTTACGGATTGCCTTACAGGATCCACGCCGGTTTTTACAAAATTATCCTAAAGGTGTAATTATTGATGAGGCTCAAAATGCACCACAACTATTTTCATACATACAAGGTATTGTTGACAGCCAGCCCAAAATAAAATTTGTGCTCAGCGGCTCACAAAATTTTTTAATGAACCAGCAAATATCACAAACGCTGGCAGGCCGGGTTGGTGTACTTACGTTGCTCCCTTTTTCTTTACTTGAGTTGCAAAAAGAAAATTTAATAAAAAAAGGTTTTGAGTATGTAGCGTTCACGGGTTTTTACCCCCGCATTTATGATAAAAAAATACCCGCAGGCTTATTTTATCCATCTTATCTGCAAACCTATGTGCAGCGGGATGTTTTACAGCTTATCAAACTCACTGATGTCTCTTTGTTTACAAAATTTATACGGTTGCTGGCAGGCAGGGTTGGGCAATTAGTTAATTTTTCTACCCTTGCCTCAGATGTGGGTGTTGCTGTAAACACCATCAGGGCCTGGGTTTCGGTGCTGGAAGCCAGTTACATCATTTTACTGCTTAAGCCCCATCATCAAAACTTTGCAAAGCGGCTGGTGCAGCAGCCCAAAATTTATTTTTACGATACCGGGCTGCTTTGTTATTTACTGGGTATTGAAAACCCCAAACAGGTAGATACACATTTTGCACGTGGGCAAATTTTTGAAAACCTGGTAATACTTGAACTGCTGAAAAACCAACTGAATAACGGGCAGCAAAGCAATTTATATTTTTGGAGAGATAAGAACGGGAAAGAAATTGATTGCATTATAGAAACAGCCGGAAAACTTTCGCCGGTTGAAATAAAGAGCAGCCAGACAAAATCCTTACATTTTTTTGATACTGTAACTTATTACCGCAGCCTTGCCAAACAAAAAAGCAAAGAAAGTTATGTTGTATATGGCGGTAAAGAAAAATTAAAAACAAAGAACGGATTGCTGATACCGTGGAGTGATATGGGCGAACTGTATAAGCTTTAGAAAAAAGAAAGTTTTGGCATCAATCTTATCCGCCGTAACGAAAATAATTTTTTACAAACGCTGAGAAACAAGCTGAGCTGGGGTTTAGATGTGCGGAATTGAAAATTACAAAGCATAAAAAAAATTAAGACTTAGCAGTCATGCTATACACAAGCAGCAGCCATTTTTTTTACAAAACCAGATTTAAGCCAATAAAATTCTTAAATTTGTAAAAACACTTTAAATGCAAACTTTGCTTGTACAAATAGATTCAACCAGCAAAGCAAAAGAATTTTTTTCTTTACTTTTTTTTGAATTTTGACAAAAAAGTTTCAACAATCCGCAAGCATAAAGCTTTAATAACTGCACTGCAAGACCAGAAAAATATAAAAGCCACGCTGGTTGAAAGAATAAACAAGGCTATTACAAAATATTTATAATGAAAATTTTACTTTTATTATCCGTTAGCTTTTTAAGTCATTTTGTAGTAAATGGCCAGAATTATAAAATTTTATCTCAATTACCGTTGGATGACAATCTTTCTGTCTCTACACTAAGGTATAGCAGGGATGAATTTGGAGTGGGGCTGCTTAATAACAAAGCTGTAATGGCAAAAGAACAAACATTAAAATCAATACCCACCGGTTTAGGAATAGCCGGTGATAATGTTTTATTAATCTGCAGCGATTCTAAAAATTATAAAACTACAGGATACAGTGCCGTGCTGCTTAATAAAAAGTCTTTACTTGTTTTACGGGAGCAATCTCTTTTTACTAAAAAGAATTCCAACCAGATCTCCGCCAGGTTATTAAACGACCCTTATAATAATTTTTGCTTTGTGTTATTTCGTGAAACAAAGTACGATGAGGGGTTTCATATGTTGGGGCCATCCGGGTTTGATACAAAGTATCTGGAGTCATCAACCATTCAACTGGTTTCGCTTAACAATAAACTGGAGCCAAAAAACATTGAAATAAAAACAGCCGCATCGGCCTCTTTTTTTGCAGGTGCCTGTGCCGATGGTTTGCACAATATTTATATCTGCTCCTTCACAAATAGCAATATCACTATGGAAAAATTTGACAGTACAGGAAAACTTCTTGCAAAACTGTCTTCGGCTTTTTCTGTTTGGAAAAACCCCAACTTTAATTTTGTTATGAAAAATGACAGGGGCGACCAAAGTTGTGTAACCATTGCAGCTACCTGCTTAAACAGCGACAAAAAAATGGCGCAAAATGTTATTAGATTCGATTTTACCAATAACAAGGTGCTTACAGCCGGCGAAATAATGCTGAACAAAGAGTACCGCCAAACGCTGAAAAATGTAAATGAAGAAGCAAAGGGCAGGCATTTTGCAGATATGGGAAGCCTGAACCCTGTGCAGATACTTGAAGATGCTACCAAAGTAATTTTGATTAAAGAAATTGAAGGTGAACAAGCGGGTGGTAAAAATGAAGCTACCACCTATTACAGGGATGGCAGCATTATTACGGTGTATAATAAAAAAACGTTTGAGGTAGAAAGAGATATAGTTATTGACAAAGGCTTTTCAACATTTGTTGAACCAAGCGATGGCATATCTGCACATTTATCTGATAATTATTTGTGGGCTGTAACCTGCGAAAATGCTGGTTTGGCTTCTTTTAAAACTTATGTGAATAAGATAAATCTGAATACGGGTGAAATAACAAAAAGTGAAGTTGAAAAAGAAGACATAGGGAAAGGATGGGTAACATTTCCAAAACAAACTGCCTGGTTTAAGAAAAATTATGTTGTTCCCTT
>JBKJLT010000355.1:0-4928 GCA_046596765.1 Ferruginibacter sp.
AACCGATGGCGGTTATTATCTTTTAGGAATGAAGAAAAATCATGGTTTTTTATTTGATAATAAAGCATGGAGTACAGAAAGTGTATTTGATGAAAGCATGAAGGACATGCAGCAGCATCATTTAAGCTCTGGCCTTTTACCGGTTTTAACCGATGTGGATACAGTAGCAGACTGGATTGAAAGTAAAAAACTGTTATGATATTTTGCAAAATAAACCTGGCAGAGTTTTTAACTGATATGCCTGAAAAGAAAATTCAAACTATTTTTCTTTTCAGCATTTTTGTTTTGCAGTATTTGCTGGAACATGTATTTCCGCAGGCAAAAAAAAATAACAACTTAAAAAACGAAGGCTTTAATTTGTTAATTGCGGTGATTAATGCTGCTGTACTTTTCATTCCATCTCTCTGGATGGTACAATGGTTAAGCATCATTGATAAAAATAACCTCGGGCTTTTACAGCAATTTGTTATTCCGTTTTGGGCCCAGCTTTTTATAACCATCATTGTAATGGATCTGGCCATGTACTGGTGGCACCGGTTTAATCATACACAAGGTTTTCTGTGGCAGTTTCATAAGTTTCATCATAAAGATGAAATGATGAACACAACAACAGCATTGCGTTTTCATGCAATAGAATTATTGTTTTCTGTAGTTTATAAAAGTGCAGTGTTGTTGCTGATGGGGTTTTCTTTTTTGCCTGTACTTATCTATGAAGCTGCTTTCTTTTTGGTCATTGTTGTACATCATTCCAATATCAATATTTCAGAGCCAATAGATATGCTGTACAGGAAACTTTTTTCTTCGCCACTGATGCACCGCATCCATCATTCCAATAAGCAAAAAGAAACGGATAGCAACTACGGTTCTGTGTTCAGCTTTTGGGACAGGATTTTTAAGACCTACATAAAAAAGCCCGAAGCACCGGTTATTTTTGGAGTTGATGAAAAACAGCAGTAATATCCTGACCTATAGAAAATTAATATCCTATATTTAAATAAAAAACTGCTTTGTTATACAGCTTTGTAAAAATTCTAGCCCGGCTTGGTTTACCACTTTATTGCAGGGATATTGCAATTAATAAAAAAGAATTACTTAAACATAAAGGGCCGCTTATTCTTGCATGCAATCACCCCAATTCTTTTTTAGATGCTATTATACTTTGTACTTTATTTGATGGTACAATTTACTCACTTGCCCGTGGCGATGCATTTAAAAATAAAACAGCAGCAAAATTTTTACGCCTGTTTAAAATGTTTCCGGTGTACCGGGTAAGTGAAGGGGTAGAAAACATGGAAGAGAATTATACAACCTTTAATCTTTGTAAAAAACAGTTTAAAAAAAATGGCATTGTACTTATCTTCAGTGAAGGCAGATGTATTAATGAATGGCATTTACGTCCGCTTAAAAAAGGAACCGCCAGGCTTGCCATCAGCAGTTGGCAAGAGGGAATTGATGTGGAGGTTTTACCTGTTGTCATTAACTATAGTTCCTTCAGTAAGTTTGGTAAAAACATTAAGCTTTCGTTTGGCGATATTATTACAAAGGAAGACATTAACTACAAAGACACGCATGGCAATGCAATCAAACAATTTAATGATACGCTAAAACTGGAACTGCAAAAATATGTTTTGGAAATAGATAAAAACGATAAAACTGCTCAACATAAAGTTTTTTACGTAAACCAAACGCTCTTAAAAAAAATAGTGCTTGCAATGCCTGCAGCAGTGGGATACCTTATACATGCACCGCTTTTTTATTTAATAAAATTGCTAGGCGATAAATTAATAAAAGAGGAAGGGCACGATGATTCTAAAATTATTGCTTTTCTATTTTTAGTTTACCCGTTTTTTCTATTGCTGCCTGGTTTTCTCTTATTTACTTTTACAGGATCCTGGTATTCGTTTGGAATTTTGCTTGTGTTGCCGTTTACTGCCTGGGCTTTTGTGCAGTTAAAAACACAGTTATAAAAATTATTTAACCCGGTTAAAACGCAGACATCTAACAACCCAGTTTGGAAGGCATTTCTGCGGGGCCCGATTTTTTATATTAAGGTATAGGCCCATTTTTTTTGCAATGGGTACCTTATGCGTTTCCACATATTCTATCAATGTTCCATCAGGGTCTTCATTGTATGCAAAATGGCCCGAAGCTTCACCCATATCAAAGCTGTTGGCACTGTTTACTGTTAAAGGATATTTTTTTGCTTCGCAGATTTTTTTATGCTCCTGCATATTACCTACATCCAAACACACATGTATAAACCCAAGGTCGCCCCAATGGCGGCCTTCGTATATTTTTTTGTGCTGATAATCGTAAGCTTGGATTAATTCAATATGAACCGGCCCTAATAATTTACCAAATGCACCAGTTCCTTTATAATTGTTTCGCAGTATTACACGGCGGCATTTTCTGTTGCCTCCTTCCAGACCATCAAGGTCTTTATAAACAGAGGCTGTATCAGAAACAACCATATCAAACCCAAGTACATTGCTGTAAAAATTTATGGATGCCTCCATCTCACTTACTCCAATCATCACTCCGCAAACTGCACCTGTGAGTTTGTTTTCGTTGGTAAACCAGTAATCGTTCTCAATAATCTCAAAAGCATTATTCCAGGGATCTTTAATAAAGAAGTGCTTTTTATTTTCTGGATTAATTGCAGGTTCAGTTAAAATATGCACTGCTTCATTTTTGTAAAACTCAAAAGTCGCATCAATATTTTTGCACCTGATTTTTGTTGCAAAAACTCCGGTATCGCCGAGTGAAATTTCAAAAGGAGGTGCAAGTGGATTTTTATCGGCATACTGCCACATTTCAAAGCCGCCACCGCCCTGCATATTCATGGCAAGAATTGCATGGCGTTTTTGAGCTACGTTACCAGTATATTGTTTCATCAGGCTGGCAATGGCTGTATCTTTAAACACAACAATATCGGTTCCGAATATTTTTTTATACCAGCTAAATGCAGCCTCAGCGTCTGCAATACCAATTCCTACCTGTTGTATGCCGTGAATAAATCTTTCCATTATTTACAATTACGAATTAATGAGTTTTGCAGATTACGGTGGGTCACCCCAAAAGGGTGGCTCACCGCTTTTAAAAGCATTTTGCAAAAGAACCGGGTGAGCCATCCCAAAAGGGTAGCCTACCGCTTTTAAAAGCATTATGCAAAAGAACCGGGTGAGTCATCCCAAAAGGGTAGCCTACCGCTTTTAAAAGCATTTTGCAAAAGAACCGGGTGAGCCACCCTTGAAGGGGTGACTCACCCTAACATTTGCTTATAGGTTTTTACAATCTCTTTCTGGCTGGCCGCTATTTTATAAAGCTGTACAACCTTGCGATTTGCCAATTGTACTTTAAGCCAGCTTCTTCCTTGATATTTTCTGGCACTTATTAATGCTGCCGAAGAAAATATTTTATACCTGCCAAGTTTCATCAGGCGCTCACAAAACTCATACTCTTCCATAATTAATAAATCGCTTTTAAAACCACCCGAATGTTCAAATAATTTTCGGGTGATAAACAAGGTTTGATCTCCACCATAACAGATGAACCAATTAAACCGGGTAAACCAGGCATTTATCCGCAGCATAAAATTTGAAGAATTATATTTGGAACGGTAGCGGCCGAAGCTGAAACCATTTTCAACGGCAGCGATAATATCAGCAGCAAAATTTTGCGGGGGAAAACAATCTGCATGAATAAAATACAGGATATCGCCTGTTGCCTTTGTTACGCCAAAATTCATTTGGGCAGCCCTGCCTATTTGTGGCGAAATAAAAGCTGTAACTCCTGCCTGTTGGGCAATAGCAACGGTTTCGTCTGTACTGCCTCCATCGCAGATGATAATTTCTATTACATATTCACCACCATGCTTTTGCAAATAAACAACCAGTTTACCAATGCAGGCAGCCTCGTTACAGGTAGGAATAATAATAGAGATTCTTTTCGGCATATAGGCCAATTTACGTAATAAAAAACCCATCGGCCTGTTGGCAAATGGGTTTTATTTATAAAAATATTTTTCCTATACTTCTTCTGCACCTTCAACCAAAACGGTTGTTTTGTTATTCAGCACTTCTACAAAACCACTTTTAATATTGTAAGTAGCAGTTTGTGTTTTGTCTTTCAATATCTTCAGCTTACCTTCTTTCAAAGCACTAACCAGGGGAGCATGTTTTTCCAATACCTCAAATAAACCTGCTATGCCCGGCAATTGTACGCCGTACACATCGCCGCTGAAAATTTTTTGTTCGGGTGTAAGAATTTCAAGAACCATGTATCAAGATTTTAGTAGCAGGTAGCAAGATGTTACCCGATTTTACTTTGTAAACTATTATATAATCCAAAAGACATTTTTTGATCAGGCCTCACCATTTCTTCAAAAGCAGTCATTTGTTGTTCATTAATATATTTGAATCTAAAAGCCAGTATAACCTGTGTTTCTAATTCAAATGAAGAGCCCATTGCTATACTGATAAAATGCTGAAATTCTTTGTTTGAAACTCTTCCACTTCCTTCTGCAATATTAGATGGAATAGAAACAGCGCATCTTTGTATCTGAGAAATTAAACCATATTTCTCTTCTTTAGGAAAATAACCGGTAAGTTGATAAGCAAAAACAGCAAGATCCATCCCTTTTTGCCAAACTTGTAACTCTTTAAAATTATGGATTTTCATAAATGAAAAGATCTTAAAAGTAAACGAATATTTAAATATATAAATTTCCCATTTATTTTTTGCTCCTTCCCACTACTTGCTACTAACTACCTGCTACTCCTCTTACGCCTTCGCCGCTTCCATCAACTTCTTACCTTTTTCAATAGCATCTTCCAAAGTACCTACCAGATTGAAAGCTGCTTCAGGATACTCATCTACTTCACCATCCATAATGGCGTTAAAGCCACGGATAGTATCTTCGAGCGGAA
>JBKJLT010000521.1:0-3041 GCA_046596765.1 Ferruginibacter sp.
CCGATAA
Organism: Ferruginibacter sp.; assembly: GCA_046596765.1. GTDB lineage: Bacteria > Bacteroidota > Bacteroidia > Chitinophagales > Chitinophagaceae > Ferruginibacter. Next base: position 8 of record JBKJLT010000521.1, read on the forward strand.
CCAGCATGAGTAAGCAGGCTACAATGAGCAGGAATAAAATATTTTCAAATCCCAATTTGCTTATTTTAGAGTGTATTGTAAAATTTAAAATTATCCATTTTAAAATTAAGAAAGAAGAATGAATTTTAAAAGAGATTTGTGTATGGCTAAGTGTGGGGCTTTGCCATTAAGAAAAACTACACAACCTTCAACCAACCGGTAATACTCATCCGGCTGCGGTTGGCTTTTATTACTTCGTGTTCGGTTTCGTTACTTTTAAAAAGTACGGCAGTTTGTGCATGTGGCTGTATTTGCTGCATGGTTTCATTCCGGTAAACCTGTAACTGCCCGCCATCTGCATCCTGCCAGTTGTTGTTTAAATAAGTGATGAGGGAGAATTTGCGGTTGTCGTTGTTTTTAAACTGGTCTTTGTGGCGTTTGTAAAAACTGCCTGGTTCATAAACGGCATAATGAAATTCGTAAGCATTTATGCCTGCATAGCATGTGCTGTTTAACCGCTCTATAAAATCTTCCACGTGCTGCAGAAATTCGTTTTCAAATGCATTGCCGTGCGTTTTATCCATCCAGTAAATTCTATCGCTGCGCATTTGCTGGTTTGCATCTTTTATTATATGGTTGCCAATGCCGGCAGCAGTCATCATTTCATCCTGTAGCAACTGCGTTATATTTTGCTGCAGTCCCGCAGATAATTGTTGGGAGAGAAAAGCAGGGGCTATGCCAATATCATCGCTGAGGTAACTATCAATTAAAAGATCAAACTGTTCATTCATGGTGCTGATTGAACCATGCAATGTAGGTGATTAAGGGATAGTGTTTACCAAAACAATATTTATTGGCAGCTTTGATTATTTTTACTGTTGCCATGAAGCTGAAACAAAAAATATACATTCATTACCTGCAGGTTATACAAGGAAAGGTAGCCATGCTGCAAAAGGTATTAGACGACCTGAAAGAAAGCGGCACCAACGAAACCAAAAGCACGGCAGGCGATAAACATGAAACTGCACTGGCTATGCTGCAGATAGAACAGGCCAATACACGTGTGCAACTACAGGAGGTTTTAAACCAGCAGGCAGCATTGGAAAAAATAAACCCGAACCTTACCGCCGATACCGTTTTAAATGGAAGCCTTATTAAAACCAACAGGGGCTACCTGTTTATGAGCGTGGCATTGGGCAGGGCAGTGGTTGATGATGTTGCTGTAATTGCGCTTTCGCCGCAATCGCCGCTGGGTAAAAAGTTAATGGGGCTAAAAGTGGGGGAGACCGCTGAAGTAAATAATACAGTCTACCAGGTTGAAAGTATTGAATGAGACATTTATTAATCAATATCGCCAAGCCCAAACCGGTTGCCAATCTTTAAAAATGCATAGGCTGCAGATTTTTCAACTCCTTTCTTTTTATACGAAACCATTAAGACATGCCAGGTTCCTTCAGATTCTTTTTCGGTAAAGTATTTGATAATTTTATAACCAAGGCTGTCCTGGTTGGCAGTTCTGTTGATGCGTTCACAAACATCATCAACTCCTTTTTTGTCATAGTCTTTTGTATAGTCCGACATTACTTTCCAAGCCCTGGTTTTATCATCGCCCCGGTAAACAATATAAGGTGCGGCTTTATAAAAAGTGCCGAGTTTCGTTACCTGTGGATCGGCAAAGTCAACTGAGCGGCAAATCTTTAATAATTCGTGCAGGGTTTTTGCCAGCAGTGCAGAATCGGCCTTGGGTGTTTGTGCTTTTAATGCTGAATTTAAAATCATCAGCATAAAAAACAATTGCACGTATTTTAATTTCATAAAAAGAGTTTGGTTACGATAAATCTGATATTCTTAATTTCAGAAACAAAATTGTAGTTTTAAATAAAAACGATGACTAAATATAATACTTTCCTTTTTATTTTTATAACATGCATAATTGCCATGATTGTTTTTTTAGTTTTTTACCTGCAGGCATTTTTTGGATTTGCCATGAGTATGAATGAATTTGAAGGACACAATCCAAATCCATTTGAATTCTTTGGCAGGATTTTTACACCGCCGGTAATTATTTCAGGTATGATTTTTGGCTTTAGCAGCCTGGCTTACCGCATACTTGGTATAATACATGTTGCCAAAAATAAAACTGTAGGCGATGGAGAAAAAGCACTTTGGATTGTGGGGTTTATTATTATGGGCTTTGTAACCGCCATTGTGTTTTTAGTTATGGCCAGGGGCCGCAAGTTTGTTTAATAACGCTATGTTTTTTTATTCATTACTTTTTTAATTATCAAACACAGTAATACTATCGCAATTGTGGCCAATATCAGTTTACCCTGCCAGCCAAATTGCGTAACCTCATAAACCGAATAACCTTCAATCAGCAAGGCGGGTATTTTACCCAAAGAACTGGCAGTAATAAAATTGAGAAAACCTGTCTTGCCCACGGCAGCAGCAAAAGTTATTAGACCCGATGGAACAAAAGGCATAAGCCTCAAAGAAAAAATGAGATAGAATGCTTCTTTATTTTCTGCTTCTATTAATCTTTTTAATCTGGGGTATTTGTCAAGTCCCTTTTCAACCTTTTTTTTAAATCCCCTTCGGTATAGTAAAAATGAAAAGCCAGCACCAATAGCTTCTCCCAAAAAGGAAATGAACATACCGTTCCAGAAACCAAAAAATAAAATGTTTGCGGCTGTGATAAATACACTCGGAACAATTCCTAATATTGCAACAATAATACTGGCGCAAATACTTATAGCAATAGCGAGCTGCTGGTATTCGTTAAAAAGTTGAAGCAGGCTGTTTACCACTGATTAATTTATTGAGAAGTTGTTAATCCTTTTCGTACATACCAAGCCTGTTTTTCAACTGCATAATATCCTGCTGCATTTGGTTCATGCGGCTTAGTAAATAAGTAATCGTTTCTATTCCTTCCAGGTTTATATCCATCTCATAATAAAGCCGCACCATTTTTTCTAATTCTGGCAACTGGTTTTCGTGTACAAACCATTTTTCTTCAACCTGCGTTATTTCTATCAATCCCGATTGCTGCAAAGCA
>JBKJLT010000012.1:0-3879 GCA_046596765.1 Ferruginibacter sp.
GGAAATTCAGCGTGAAACCGGTGCTACAATCAATATTGAAGAAGTAGATAACAGGGGTGAAGTAAGTATTTTCTCTAAAGAAAAAGCAAGCCTTGAAAGAGCATTGGCATGGATCAACGGCCTGGTAGCAGTACCGGTTGTGGGCGATACTTACGAAGGAACGGTGAAGAGCATTAAAGAATTTGGTGCCTTTGTTGAGTTCTTACCAAAGAAAGAAGGTTTATTACACATCAGTGAAATAAGCTGGAAGCGTTTAGAAACTATGGATGGTATTTTTAAAGAAGGCGATAAGGTTAAAGTTAAATTGCTGGATGTTGACCAGAAAACAGGCAAGTTTAAATTGAGCCGCAAAGCTTTAATACCAAAGCCAGAGGCGCAACCAAGGCCTGAGCAAGGGGGCAAGTAATTTAATAATAATTTCAATTGAATCATATGCCGTTCCGCCTATCTGGCGGGACGGTGTTTTTTGAGCCAAGCTGTAGTTCTTGATTAGACTTTAGTGGCGTCGCACTCTTCTACAGCGTATCTTTATTCAACTTTATACAAATTACTTTAACTCAATTTAGTTATGAAAATTGCTACCTGGAGTGTTGCCCGGCCAACACAAAATTCAAAACGGGTTCCTCTCATTTTAAATCATTTAAAAAAAGTAGATGCAGATATTTTGATCTTAACCGAAACAAATGAAATCTTAGACTTAGATAATCAATACAATTTTTTTCATTCAACTAAACCACAAGAAATCTTTTATAAGGACGGCGAAAACAGAGTTAGTATTTATTCAAAATATAAGTCAGCCGGTCAAATTGAGACTTTTAGAAGTGATACGAGTATTTGTATAAATTTTGATACCCCTCTGGGTAATATTGCAGTTTATGGAACCATAATTGGAATTAATGGAAATAAAAGAAAAGATTTTATAACTGACCTGGAGGAGCAGTTATCTGATTTTGAAAGAATTAGCAAAGTAAATAATCTCTGCATTGCTGGCGACCTAAATATCACTTTCTCTGATAATTATTACTTCACAAAAGACGGAAGAGGCAAGCTTAATAAGGCTTTTGATAAATTTGAGTTGACAAATTTAACAGCAGATATTCCTAAAAATATTGACCATATCATTTTGCCAACTAAGTTTTTCAATACAAAAGAAATACCTGGTACATGGAATAATCCGGTGGATAAAAAATTAAGTGACCACATGGGTGTTTTCGTAAATATTTCCTGATTAACATCCCTTAAAAAAATACCTTAATTATATGAATTTTATACAAGTGCAGCTAAATAATATTAATACTGAGCAGTGTGAATTATTGATTGCATTACTCGCCAATGTAGGTTTTGAATCTTTTGAAGAAACAGATACAACCTTAAAGGCTTTTATAAAAGAAGCCGAATTCGACCAAACAAGTTTAGATGAAATTATAACTCCTTTAAATCTAAATTACACTTCGTCAGTTATACCCCAACAAAACTGGAATGCCCAGTGGGAGAGCAGCTTTGAACCCATCATTGTGGGTGATTTTGTTAGTATAAGGGCATCTTTTCATCAGCCTGTTAATAATGTAAAACATGAAATCATCATCACCCCAAAAATGAGTTTTGGTACCGGTCACCATGCAACTACTTACATGATGATTGAGCAAATGGAAGTACTGGATTTTACCAATAAAATCGTTGTTGATTTTGGAACAGGCACTGTAGTTCTGGCCATCCTGGCCGAAAAAATGGGTGCAGCTAAAATTAATGCCATTGATTGCGATGAATGGAGTATTGAAAATTCTATTGAAAATGCAGCAGCAAATAATTGCACTAAAATTAATCTGGTAAATGCTGAAACCATTGCTGCTGGTACTATTTACGATATAATACTGGCCAATATCAACTTAAATGTCATACTGGATAATCTGGCAGCAATAAAAGCAGTAAGTAAAAAAGGAACATTGATCCTGCTCAGTGGATTTATTAAAGCCGATGAAACAACGATGGCAAATGCATTAGCCAAAAATGGAATTTTTCAACTTAAAACACTGCAAAAGAGGGACTGGATAAGTATACTGGCTGTTATGTAATGATTTTATAATTTATACCGAAAGTTTAAAAAATTGTAAAATTGCTACATTATCCACAAATTTTTATAAACCCATAAAACACAGTTTTTTTTTCGTTACTTTTGTTTTCCTCAACTCAAGCTAAAGGAAACAAATGAAAGAACTCGTTCTCATTATTATATCCTATTTAATTGGTTCAATTCCTACCGCTTTAATGGTTAGCAAACGTTTTTTCGGAATAGACATACGTGATTACGGCAGCGGCAACATGGGCGCTACCAACACTTTCAGGGTACTAGGTTCCCGCTATGGCACTATGGTAATGGTGATAGATATTTTGAAAGGATTGACAGCAGTAATGCTTTATAATTTTCTTCCGTTCTACATGAGTCATGAACTGGAAAGAACAAACCTGATGCTTGGATTGGGTACAGCTGCAGTACTGGGTCATGTGTTTCCGATATTTGCAGGTTTTAGGGGGGGAAAAGGAGTTGCTACTTTATTAGGTATGGTGCTGGCAATACAGCCCGTAATTGCAGTAAGTTGTATTGGTATTTTTGTATTGGTACTTTTTTTAACCAGATATGTTTCTTTAAGCTCTATATTAGCTGCTTTATCGCTCCCAATCTGTGTATTGTGGATATGGAATGAAAATGAAATTCTCTACCGTGTTTTTGCTTTGATTGTAGCTATTTTGGTTATTGCAACCCATCAAAAAAACATTGGCCGCATTTTACGCGGTGTTGAAAGCCGTATTCCCATTCTCAAACACCGTGACAGAAGAAAATCCCGACGGAATCAGAATTGATTTTTATATTTACAATCTGCTCATCTTAGTTTATTAACTTTATTTTTTTGTATAATTATTGCAAAATAAAATATTGGTACGCCAATTGATTACCTAAGTTTATAAAACTTAAAATAAAATGAAAAAAATTCTTCTTTTTTTGGTAACGGCTTCAATTATAGTTGCCTGTACAACAAACGCAGTAACCGGTCGCAAACAATTAGCTTTATTTGGCGAAGCCACTTTACAACAGCAGGCTTTATCGGAGTACCAGTCTTTCCTATCTCAAAATAAAGTTGTAAATACGGCTTCCAGCAGAGATGCTGAAATGGTTAAAAGAGTGGGGAACCGCATTGCAACTGCTATTACTCAGTATTATACTGGTATTGGTAAGGCTTCTGAGCTTAATGGTTACAAATGGGAATTTAATCTCGTAGATTCAAAAGATGTAAATGCATGGTGTATGCCCGGTGGTAAAGTGGTTGTATATACCGGTTTATTAGGTATTACTCAAAATGAGGCCGCACTTGCTGTAGTTATGGGGCATGAAATTACCCATGCTGTAGCACATCATGGCAATGAACGTATGAGCCAGGGAGCACTTGCACAGGGTTTGGAAATTGTGGGCAATATAGCCACAGCCAATAATCCTAAATATAATGACCTGTTCAATAATATATTTGCACCTACTGCACAAATTGCAGTTTTATTACCCAATTCACGTAACCAGGAGTATGAAGCTGATCATTTCGGACTGAATTTTGCCGCCATGGCCGGATATAATCCAAATGAAGCAATAGCTTTCTGGCAGCGTATGGCAGCGGCATCTAAAGGTCAAAAACCACCGGAGTTTTTATCAACCCACCCGGCCGATGAAAACCGTATTGCCCGTTTAAAAGAATTTATGCCAGAAGCATTAAGCTATTATAAGCCCGTAGGTAAATAAAAACATATTCAAACAAAAAAACTCCATTTAAAATGGAGTTTTTTTTTGCTCAAACCTTTTGGCTGTCGCATAAAATGTTTAACTTCATAAGCCAA
>JBKJLT010000050.1:0-6426 GCA_046596765.1 Ferruginibacter sp.
TATGTCAGCAATATATCAGTTAACCCAAGAAACGATGATACCTTATTGGTAGCATTTTCAAACTACGGTGTTGCCAGTGCTTTCTGGACGGGCAATGCAAATGCAGCGTCCCCAACATGGACAGCGGTTGAAGGCAATATTCCTTTGCCCTCTTACAGGAGCTCATCTATTGCCATTACTGCCGAAGGTGTTCAATATTTTGTAGGAACATCGGCAGGTTTATTTAGTGTTTCCGGCCTTCCGGCCGGAGGTACGCCCACATGGGTACAGGAAGGATCTGCTGAAATGGGAAATTCCGTTATCTCCGCCCTTGCCTTGCGGCCGTCTGATAATAAACTACTGGTGGGTACCCATGGCCATGGAATGTGGTTTTCGAATTTATCCGCGGGTGTCTCATCTTTTAATGACTTTTTCCGTTCCCGTACTTCAGGTAACTGGAATTCAACTGCAACCTGGGAAAGTTCTTCTACATCAAATTTTGCCACTGTTGTCAGCCCGGCAACGCGTATTCCAAGTGTTGTGACTACGCCCAGAATTGATATAAGAACTGGTCATACCGTAACCGTTACTGCCAATGATAGTATCGGGCATACCTTTGTTAATCCAGGTGGGACTTTGGTAGTAAGCGGCAGCATACTATTGGTAACCAATGGGGGCCTTACTATACAATCTGATGCAACCGGTTCCGGAAGAATCGGCAATTCTACCGGAATCATTATCCACGATGTAACTGTAGAACGCTGGATAAAACTCCGTGCAGGTGGTACTGGCCGTGCCTACCGCTTACTTGCACCTACTGTAAATACAACAGGCAGTATGCGGCTTAACTGGATGGAAAATGGGTTGAATACGGTTGTTGGAACTAATGTAAACCCGGTACCATTATTTGGCACCCAAATAACGGGCACAGGTGGCAATACCAATGGTTTTGATGTAACAGCAACCAATGCAGCATCGGTATTTGCAACAGCCAACGGAGTAGCACCATCCTATACTGCTATAGGCAATACCACCGGTTCACTAAATGCATTAACGGGTTACTTTTTGTATGTGCGTGGCGACCGTAGTATGGATATGACATTACCACTTGCACCAGGGATGCCAACCAGCAGTACCACATTGCGTACAACAGGAACCCTATTACAGGGAACTCAAACAATCTTTACCAATGCCTTTACAGGAGGTGCCGGTGCTAAAAACTTAGTTACCAACCCTTACCCATCACCCATAGACTGGAGCCTTGTACAGCCAGCCGGTACCGGCATTACCACATCGTACACTTACTGGGATGCAAATATTGGAACCAGAGGCGGTTTTGCTACTGTAACTACCGGCGGTGTATCTAGCCCTGCTACTTCGGCCACCCAGTTCATACAATCGGGCCAGGCGTTTTTTGTAGAAGCAAGCGGAGCTGCTGCACCAACGGTTAGCATACAGGAAACCCACAAAGCAGCAGGCAATAACAACGATGTGTTCCTGGTGCCACCACCACCGGTAGAGTCTTTCAGAACAGAACTTTACTTTACCGAACCCAATGGCTTCCGGCGCATTGCCGATGGTGCAATTGCTGTGTACAACAACAATTACAGTGCAACAGTAGATGCCAATGATGCCACAGAAATAAACAACTGGGATGAGAACATAGCCATAAACAGGGATAACAAACGCCTTGCCATTGAAAGCAGGCCTGTGATTACCAAAAGCGATGACTTGCCTATTTTTATGAACAACATGAAAAAGCATGCCTACGAATTTGAGTTTACACCACTGGTGTTTAGCAATACCAACCTTAAAGCCGAGCTGATTGACAACTACCTGAATACAAGAACACTGCTGAGTGTTACACAACCAACGGTAGTATCATTTACTGTTACCGATAATCCTGCATCAAAAGCAACGGATCGTTTTAAAGTAGTGTTTGGTGCATTTAGCATCCCGCAAGTAGATGCCATTACCATTAAAGCCAGTCATCAAAGCAACGGCGTGCAGGTAAACTGGACATCGAAAACAGAAACAGATATGGCAGGTTATGAGGTAGAAAAATCAACTTACGGTACTAACTTTTTAAAACTGAATACAACCACGGCAAGGGGCAACAGCACTACACCGGTTAATTACGATTGGTTTGATACCAATCCAAGCACCGGAACCAGTTTCTACCGCATAAAAGGAACCGACAAAGCCGGTAATGTACGTTACAGCGATGTGGCAAAAGTGCTTGCAGGTGTTGAACCTGGTATTGTGGTTTATCCAAACCCCATGCAGGGTCAGGATCAAAACTTTAAAATGGATATGAACAACCTTGCCAAAGGTGTTTATGTACTTAATTTGTACAACAGTAGCGGGCAGTTGATTCATACTGAACAGTTGCAGCACGATGGCACACAGGTTAGCACCCGTACCATCACTGTAAAAGCTGATATAAGTAAAGGAACCTACCAGTTGCAGTTGAGCAGCGACAACGGCTTTAATACAACACAAAGGATTATTAAAAACTAATATCGTTAAAACTGAAAAATAAACAAGATGAAAAAAAGAGATTTATATGCAGCCATATTAATGCTGATTTGCATTACCACGCCACTGCTAACGCTTGCACAGGGTCCCCCTGACCCGAATGATACACCTATAGACGGTGGCATATCGCTGCTGCTGGCAGCGGGTACAGCTTATGGGGTAAAAAAATACAGGGAGCATAAGAAGAAGCATAATGAGGATGCCGGGCAGAATTTGAAATAGACATTTTGAATATTGAACCTGCCTTACGGCAGCCAGGCAAGGAACAAGGAATGTAGCATGATGATCGTGGTGTACACTTAGACATGCAGCATTCCTTGTTCCTTGTTTATTATTTCCTATCTGTAATTCAAAATTTTATTGCCGGCGAAAGTATTTGAATTTGCATCCGATGTTTATCGAGGTTGTTTTTTTCTGTATCTTTTACCGCTTAACCTGTAAGTTGTTTTTTTATCAACGTTCTTAACAGTTACAACAGGTGAACAAAACAGGTTGTAAATCTGTAATAAAATTTTGCAATGAACAAAAAATATTTTACGATTTTTATATGTTGTTTCAGTACTTTAATTAGTGTTGCACAAACCTATCAAAAGGGTTACCGGTCTATTACCTTCATTGATCCTTCGAGAGCTAACAGGTCTGTTCCTACAGATTTTTATTACCCGGCCGATGTGGCGGGTACCAACGTTCCACTGGCATCAGGCACAAACAATTTTCCATTAGTGGTATTTGGACATGGGTTCAGCCTGCCTACTTCCGCTTATACCAAACTGGCCGACTCTTTAACCAAATACGGGTTTTTGGTAGCCTTCCCTTCAACCGAAGGAAGTATTTCACCTTCTCATTCAAATTTTGGAGCCGACATCAGATTTTTATGCCCAACGATCATTGCCCTGAATAATGATCCTGCATCTTTCCTATATCAACGGGTGAAACCTAAAGCCGCTGTAGGCGGACATTCCATGGGTGGTGGCTGCAGCTTCCTGGCCGCTGCTACTAATACTACGGAAATAAAGGCACTGTTCAATGTGGCTGCTGCAGAAACTACCCCATCGGCTATTACAGCAGCCTCATCAGTGATTGTTCCAACACTTCAATTTTCGGGCAGTAACGATTGTATTGTTCCTCCGGCCACGCAGTTATCAATGTTCAACAATGTACTGGCGTCATGTAAAACCTATATCAATATCACCGGTGCAACGCATTGCCAGATCGCCGATAATAATTTCACCTGTACATTCGGACAGATAACAAGCGGTTGTAACAGTTCGCCCATCACCGTTAGTGTGGTATATACAAAAGTGGTAAGCCTGCTTATTCCTTTCCTTGATTATTATTTAAAGGATAGTTGTTACCGGGGAATAGATTTTATCAATAGCTATAATGCGATGACGGGGGTAACCAAAATTACAACCTGTTTTACACCTTTATGTTCCCTGTTGCCCATTGAAATCGGGCAATTCTCCGGAAATTATGATGGCAGGTCTGTTGCATTGAATTGGAGTTCATCCAATGAGATCAATATCGAAAAATATATCATCGAAAGAAGTGCCGATGGCGCTGGATTTTCTGATATTACAATGGTAAATGCTATTGCACAAAATGGCCAGGGTAATGTTTATACAACCAAAGATCTCTTACCTTTTCCTGATATTTCCTATTACAGGATAAAGATAATTTATACTGACGGCAGTTTCGCTTATTCTAAAATAATCAGCATAAGAACCACAGCCAAAGCAATTGCTTTAACAGGCTGCTATCCCAACCCTACGTCAGGCATCGTACATTTTAAAATCATAACTGAACAGGCCAGGCGTATCAATATAAGCATCGTTGGTATGGATGGAAAACCAGTGTGGCATAATACGATAAAAATTCAACCGGGTATCCAGGATCATAAGATTGATATATCATTTTTATTGCCCGGCATTTACCTTTTGCAATTGTTTGATGAATGGAATAAACCTGTAGGATATACCAAATTGATCAAAAAATAAAATCAAATTCATCATAAGCCTTGCGCATAGCCTTTATACACTTTATTATTATCTTTTGTCAACTACCTCCAAGTGTTACTTGTATTTGACAGGTATATTTATCCGGGCTCTTGTAAACGATTACTGTAAAAAATCGCCTTCATTAAAGCTCATAGATAATTGCCTCGTAAGGCCTTAAGCTGCCATCTGTGGTTGGCTTTTCGTAATTATTTATTAAAATTTTTGCTTTGCTTATATAAATGAAGGTATTTGCTTTTACAGTTTTATTATGAAAATTTAAAAGCACCAGCAACTTTTTCCCATCCGACTCCCGGGTGTAGGCAAACACATCCGGATTATCCTTATCCAGCAATGAATATTTTCCATAAACCAGCGTTGGATACTCTTTCCTGAGTTTGGTAAGTTTTCTAAAATAATTTAAAACAGAGTTTGGGTCTTTTTCCTGCGCCTCTTCATTTACAGTTATATAATCCGGATTAACTTTTAACCAGGGTTTACCTGTTGTAAAACCAGCGTTGGCAGTGGCATTCCATTGAAAAGGAGTGCGGCCATTATCCCTGGATGTTTGTTTTTTATCTTCAATAAAAGCTTTCAGATCGCCACCGGAATTTTTCAGCCCTTCGTACTTATTGCGGGTATCTACATCGTTGTAATCGTCAATAGAATTAAAGCGGATGTTAGCCATGCCCAACTCATCGCCGTTATAATAAAAAGCGGTACCACGCATGGTCAATGTAAATGTAGAAAGCATTTTGGATGACATTTCCCTGAATGGCTCCTTATCGTTTCCAAATTTTGAAACCATCCTCGGCTGGTCGTGGTTTGCAAGAAATATGGCTACCCAGCCTTTGTCTTTAAATTCATCGTCGTACTTAGAAAAAATCTGTTTGTATTTTATCAAACCAAAACTGTCTAGATGTTTACCAATGTCAACGCTTTCAAAATGATAAGCAATATTTAATTCCTTCCGGTCGGGGTCAACAAATTTCATCGCATCTGCAGGTGTGCTTCCGGCACCCTCTGCCACCGACATTACATTGTATTTGCTGTACACTTCCCGGTTCATTTCCTGTAAGTAATCGTGCAGGTGCGGCCCGTTGCCATAATATTTAACAATATCTTTCTGGTAATCTTTTGGCAGGGCTGGCCAGGTAGTATCTTTAGAGGCAAACTGAAACGCATCCATTCTAAAACCATCTATTCCCTTATCTAACCAAAAACGCATGATGCTGTAAACTTCCTGCCGCAGTTTTGGATTCTCCCAATTTAAATCGGGTTGTTTTTTTGAGAAATAATGCAGGTAATAAGCATTTGTAAGTGTATCATAACGCCAGGCCTCACTGTTTACATCAAAAAAACTCCAGCGGTAATTTGGCTTGCCCTTTTCGGCTGGCCACCAATGATAATAATTACGGTAAGGATTGTCTCTCGATTTTCTACTTTCCTGAAACCATTTGTGTTCATCAGAACTGTGATTTACAACCAGGTCCATCACCAGTTTAATGCCACGCCTGTGCATACCGGCGAGCAAGGAATCAAAATCTTCCATGCTGCCAAAATCTTTCATAATGTTGCGGTAATCGCTGATGTCGTAACCATTATCATCGTTTGGAGAACTATAAATTGGATTTAACCAGACCGCATCTATACCCAGGCTTTTAATATAATCAAGTTTTGAAATGATGCCTTTAAGATCACCCACCCCATCGCCATCGCTGTCTTTGAAACTACGGGGGTATATCTGGTAAACCACTGCTTCTTTCCACCAGGTTTTTTCGGTTGCAGTGTTACCGTCGGTTTCATTTTTATTTTTTGATTTACAGGATGAAAACATTGCAGCAGCAATAAAAGCAACAATAGAAATAATTACGATTCTTTTCATAAAACTTATTTAGTCAATTTTATTTTACTT
>JBKJLT010000135.1:0-10133 GCA_046596765.1 Ferruginibacter sp.
AAAACAGGAACTGATTGTAAGGATAAATGATGGATACAACGCAAATGATGTGCTAGGGTATTTTATTAACCAATCCAGCAGTATCGTTTCTTTTAAAGAAATACTTCCATCTTTAAACGATATATTTATTAAACTGGTGGAGGGTACGCCTACTGCCAGGCAGTTTCAGACAATGGATAATTAACGAAGCTGCCGGCAGCTTTATTAATGCATAATTTATTTTGCCTGTTGCTTTCAATTCACATTTAACAGTTACAATTTATCAGAAATGAACAAAATCTTATTAATCATCCACAGAGAATTTCTTACCCGTGTAAGAAAGAGAACCTTCATTATAGGTACTATTCTTTTTCCGGTGCTGTACATCGGTTTGATTTTTGGAACCACATATATTGCCGATAAAACAAGAGAAAACCTGAATATTGCGCTGATTGATAAATCAGGCTTATTCAACGAAGATTTAATTAAATCGGTAAATGGCAACGATTCGCTGAACACAATAAGATTAGTGCGTGGTGACGACAAAGGATTTAATGAAGCTTTCGATTCTTTGGGATTTGATGGCTATGTCATCATACCAGAAAACTTTACCTGGCAAACAGGGCTTGACAGCCTGTCTGTAAACACAAAAAAATCTTTTGGTATTGGTGCTTTAAAGCCTGTTGAAAAAAAGATAAACCTTTTATGGAGCAGGGTTAAACACGACAGCTTAGGCATAGATCCTGCAAAAGAAGCAATCCTGAATAAGACAATTGATCTGAGATTAAATAACGAGAAAAATAAAAATGCAGATGCCGGTGTTGCCACTGTAATTGGTTATGTATCGGGCTTTTTAATGTATTTTATTTTACTGCTTTATGGCAGCCAGGTAATGATGGGAGTAACAGAAGAAAAAACAAGCCGCATTGCAGAAGTGGTGGTATCATCGGTAAAACCTTTTCAGCTAATGATTGGTAAAATTATTGGTATTGGGATGGTGGCATTAACCCAGTTTCTGATATGGATTGCCTGCATTTTTATCATTTATAATGTTGGCAAAGCATCGGGTGGCACCAGTAGCGGATCATTTGCCATGGTTGGCCAGATACAGAGTGTTTTCACCAGTGTAAATGTGCCTGTTGTTGTGGGATGTTTTATTTTCTATTTGCTTGCAGGTTTCTTTTTCTATTCGTCTTTGTACGCAGCAATCGGCAGTGCCATTAATGAAGATATGAGAGAGGCGCAATCACTCAGTTTCCCCATAACCATGCTGATTATTTTTTCAATAGCGTTAATGACTCCTGCAATATCCAATCCCGGCAGCAGCATTGCGGTTTGGGCAAGTATTATTCCATTCAGCTCGCCCATCGTAATGATGGCACGTATTCCTTTTGGCGTACCCAATACAGTACCGTGGTGGCAACTGGGTTTATCTATGGCATTACTTATTGCAGGGTTTATGTTTACCACCTGGTTTGCCGCAAGAATTTACCGCACAGGTATATTAATGTATGGCAAAAAACCAAGCTGGAAAGAAATGATCAAGTGGGCATTCAGGAAATAAGAGAAGCAGAAAAAATACAGAAAGTTGCTACGCAACTTATAATTTGCCACAGAAACACTAAAGCACGGAAAATAGAGTTTCAATTCTGCGCCTCTATGTTTCCAAAAAAATCAACCTTAACTTAAAAATTATTTCACAGGTTCCTCTTGCACAACCAGTAATGTCTGTTTTGGCTTAGAGGCTTTTTCAATGGCTTTGTTCAATTCATCTGCCATATATTTATTAATCACTTTCCAGCTAACCAATATAAAGCCAATAACCAATCCCAAAAATGCTCCTACTATTGAATAGGTAAATGTAGATTTTTGAATCGTGTCGAACGGTTGCTCAGGTTTATCCAGCAGTTCAATAATGGGTGTTTCCTTTTGTAAACGGTAGGCTGCAGATTCCCTGTTATTTACTGCATAATAATATTGCGATTGAACAGTTGCTTTATCCTGTGCCAGGTTATTTTTAGGCAGATTATACCTTTTTAAGGTTTCGTTGGTAAAGAAAGTACTTTCATCTAATGCAATAGCACGTTTGTCGAGTCTGTTTAATACCATCAATAAGGAATCGGCTTTTTTTACTGCAAATTCAAAATCTATCTGGGCTTTTTTCTTTTTCAGGTTGATATAAAAATCCGAAAGCTTATCAATATAAATATAACTTACTTCCCGTACCAGCTCGGGACTGCTGTTGGTTACATAAAGTTCCAGGATACCGGTTTTATTTATCTTTGCACTAAAAGCACCTTTTAATAAATTGAT
Source organism: Ferruginibacter sp. (assembly GCA_046596765.1). Lineage (GTDB taxonomy): Bacteria > Bacteroidota > Bacteroidia > Chitinophagales > Chitinophagaceae > Ferruginibacter. The sequence goes on from JBKJLT010000135.1 coordinate 2,293, forward strand.
GGCAATATTAATTTTTGAAAGGCTGTCTTTAGGAGGATCTATGGCAGTGTTCTGCATAAACCCGGTATGGTTGTTATTCTCCTCAATTAAAAGTTGGGATACCGTTTTGTTTTGCATAGATGGTATTCTTACCATTGCAACCGCTTCACGGGTACGGCGGCTGTTGGCAAGTTCAACAATGTTTATAGATGCATCGCCGGTAAATGATTTTGTACCTTCACCAAGGCCTAAAAGACTGCTGATGGTTGATCCCGGGCTGGTTTCGGAAGTACCATTTAATGGAAAAACAGTTGATTTGGCAGTATAAATTAATACACTTTGTTTTGCCATATAATAGAACAAACCCCCGAATGATATAGCAATTACACCAATAAGCCAGCTATATTTTTTAAGCCGCTTTATCAGTTGTTTTAAAAGTTCAATACTATTCATGGCGTAACCGGTGTTTTTATAAAAATTACTTTATTAATTTAAGAATATAACCAGCAATAATAACCGGGACACTTGAAACCACCACTTGCAAAATCGTGTCTGTAATTTCAGCACCATCGGGCCTTAACGGAACAGTTAAAGTAGCCCCTTCTTTAACCTTTGGATAGAAGTGCAAGAAGAAAATGTTTGTTGTTCTGCGGCTTTTTCCATTTGCATATGTTACGTAAATTCTTTTTCGCCATGGTCTTATACCAAAGCCTCCCGCCTTATCAATATAGTAACCAACATTTGTATGTTCCTTATCAAAAGTTAACTTTAATGGCGACTGTACTATACCTTTTACATTTACAAAAGGATTTATTTCCGGAATAAAGATCACATCACCTTCCTGCAAAATAATATCATACTTGCTGTTTTTGTATTTAAGTGCACGGTACAAATCAATACTAACAGGTTCATTGGCAACATCACTTAAACTTGTTTTTGCCGAATCTAAAACTATGCTGCCAATTGAATCTGTTAACGAAGCCACTTTATTGGTTACATTTTCTCTGAAAAACTGTGTTTTTCTACGATATAAAATGGCACCGGTTAAATCTGCATTTTCTCTTACACCTCCAGCCCTTGCAATATAAGATGACAACCGTTCGAACTTACTAAGTCTTGGATAGGGTCCTGAGTACTGAACCAATCCGTTTATCTGCACCAGTTGCTGCAATTCAAATGTTGGGTTTTTACGCACATATACCTGATCATAAGGCTTCAACTCAATTTTAGCTGATACGCTGTCCAGATCAAGATTGGGCGAAACCTTTATAGTTTTTAAAACAGTACGGGTTGGCTGCTGCATCCCCTTTGCGGAGTCAATATCAACAATGCTGGATATTTCAATTCTGCCATATTCTGCCGATTGTTTTAACCCGCCAGACAGGTACAAAAGATCCTGTAATGTCATACCGCCATACCTGTTTACTTTACCTTCCTTTCTTACTTCACCAAAAATTTCAACATACTGCCTGTCGGCAAACTGGTTTGTATTAAAAAGCAGTACCTGGTCGTTTGCAAATAATTCCACATTATAAATGCTGGCAGTATCGTTGGTGGTTATATCTGTCAGGTTAACTTCTACCTTACTGGCTTTTATATTTGTACTATCGCCACCACCACGAAAAATATAGGCACGTGGCAAATAAGTATTTCTGGTAATTCCGCCAGCCCTGTTTATCAGATCAAACAGTTTATCTCCTTTCCTGGCTTCATACTGACCCGGATATGAAATTTCACCTTTCATCTCAATTTTATTAACCAGCCCCGGGTTTACAGCAATTACTTTTACAATATCACCATCAACCAACAGGTAATCCTGATCTTTTAACCGGGTATCATTTGTGGGGTTTATTATTGCTGTTGCATTTACATCTTCTATAACCTGCTTTTCTAATTGGGTACGATAGATTTTTACCCCGCTTGAAAATGCATCTCTTTCCAGCCCTCCTGTAAACTTTAAAAGCGCCTTCATTCCCTCCTCTTTTTTTAACTGGTAAAACATGGGGCGCTTAAATTTACCCTCGGCCTTTACTTTTTTCTCAACCGTTTGCATAATCACAAAATCATTGTTCTCCAGGTAAATATGTTTTCCAAAATCGCCTGTGGTAAGATATTTATAAACGTCTAAAACATCAATAATCCTTCCGCCTCTTTTAATCTGAATTTCACGCAGGTTTGCCAGGCTGGTAGGCCCACCGGCAAGTGCTATTATATTAAAGGCATTGGTAAATGCAGAAACTACTACCGGGCCTTGGTTTTTAACTTCGCCGGCAACGTTTACAGAAATGGTACGTGGCTGGCCAATGGATACCGATATATTTGTTGAGGGTGGTACAAATGCTTTAAACCTTCGGGTTAATAAAGATCTTACCGCTTCAAAAGGTAATCCCTGCAGGTATATTTTACCAATACTGGTTGGGAAGATTGAACCATCTCTTGCAACGGTATAATCCAAAGTGGCTTCTGCACCATTCCACAGCGAAACGATAATCTGATCATAAACACCTATCGGATAATCTAATGGAGGGGTTGATAATTCGGTAATAGAAGCCACTACTCCGCTGCGAAATAAATTCATCCCGTAAGTATCTTCTGTTGGATTTATTGATTGCGGTGTTTTTTCCTTAACTAAGCTGTCTTTTTCAATGCGGTCTTTTAATTTCTTGTTGGCATCTTCACCCGTTTTTTTTTGTCCGTCGCCGTTTTTATCTTTTAACAAATCGTATAACTGCGCAGGCGGCATTTGCGTTTTTGGCAAATCGGGTGCTTCCGGGCTGTTTGGATCCCTGGGATTTTGAGCCACAGCCTGATTAATAAAAATGAAAAAAAGTAAACTGAAAATAAAAAACAACTTTTTATATCCGGTAAACATTTGCCCTGGGTTTAGTAACATTTGTTATGGGGTTAGTTTATTAATTTTTAATAATGCGCAAATATAATATATTGTACCAAACTGAATTTCAGTAAAAGCTAATGTGCCAGGGCTGAAATTCAAGCAGGCATTTGTGATGTTGGGCTTTGGTAAATACCGGTTGAACTACCTCCAAAATTCAATCGGTATTATTTTACCGGCTGCCTTAATGCCGCTGTGTATTCTTCATACATCTCCTGCACAATTTCTGCAGCCGGTTTTATTTCTTTAATGATGGCACTCACCTGTCCAATTTCCAGTTCTCCTTCTTCCATGTCACCGTCAAACATGCCGCGTTTTGCTCTGCCTTTTCCTAATAAATGCCGCAGTTCTTCTGTAGATGCTGCATTGTTTTCTGCCTGCTGTACCTGTGTAAAAAAATTATTCTTCAGCAACCTTACCGGTGTTAATTGCTTTAATGACAAATGTGTATCTCCTTCCTGCGATGCAATAACAAGATTCTTAAAATTTGCATGCGATGAAGCTTCATGGCTTGCCACAAACCGGCTTCCAACCTGCACCCCATCGGCTCCCAATACCATTGCCGCCAGCATTTGCCTCCCTGTTGCTATACCACCTGCCGCCAACACCGGAATATCAACAGCATTACAAACAGCCGGAATAAGTACCATAGTTGTGGTTTCTTCTCTTCCATTATGACCGCCGGCTTCAAAGCCTTCGGCAACCACAGCATCGCAACCGGCTTGCTGTGCCTTAAGCGCAAATTTGCTGCTGCTTACCACATGTACAACGGTTATTCCCTGTTGTTTTAATGTTGATGTCCAGGTTTTTGGATTTCCTGCTGATGTGAATACAATGGGCACTTTTTCTTCAATAATGATCTGAATGTGCTTATCAACATCGGGATAAAGCAAAGGCACATTTACGCCAAAAGGCTTTTGCGTTGCAGCCTTACATTTTTGAATATGCTGTCTTAAAACTTCGGGATACATACTACCGCTGCCAATAATACCCAGGGCCCCGGCATTGCTTACCGCACTGGCAAGGCGCCAGCCACTGGCCCATATCATACCGGCCTGTACAATGGGATATTCTATATTAAACAGCTTTGTAACCCGGTTTTGCATATTAACAGCATATAGCTTTTTCAAATATCGTTAAAACAACTTAACAAATAGAAAGCACTTTGAAACGCAAAGTAAATGATTTTATTTTACAAACCCTAAAAAAAGGAGGCTTAAAACCTAAAATAAAGTGATAAGCGGAGGTAATGATATTCGTAATAAAAGCCTGGATACCCTTTTCACTATTTGGAATACACCCTCAAATACTTGCAGGTGTTGATTATTATTTTTATGTTTGAACTAACTAAAACTACTAATTATGGACTTTGGACACATGGCACTTAGTGCCTTAGCCGCAGCATTATCTACCTTTATTGTTGGTTTTATCTGGTATCATCCAAAAGTATTTGGTAATGCCTGGATGAAGGCAGAAGGATTAACAGAAGAGCAACTTAAAAAAGGGAATATGGCCAAAATCTTTGGGCTATCCTTCGTATTTGCTTTTGTTGCCAGCTTTATGATTATCCCGGCTGTTGTTATACACCAATTTGGTGCTTTGGGTATGACAGGTGGCGATCCGGAACATGTTAAAGCATCTTATACAGCATTCATGGCCGATTACGGAACTGCTTTCAGAACATTTAAACATGGTGCGTTACATGGCACACTCCTGGGCGTTGGACTGGTTTTTCCGGTAATTGCCATCAATGGTTTGTACGCTCATAAATCCTGGAAATTAATTTTGATTACAGCGGGTTATTGGATTGTTACGCTTGCCATAATGGGAGGTATCATCTGTGGTTGGAGCGAAAACGGATTTCACTTTAGTTAAATAAAGCCATTCGTAAAATATATAGAGGTAGTCCCGATAAAATCGGGACCACCTTCATTATTATTGAACCAGTTTTTCTATTTGCAGTTACCACCAAGATCAATTGCCGTATTGTCACCTATATTCAGATTACGGCTTTCCCCCTTTACTTCTGCATCGCTGCCTATTAGTGAATTATCTAAAACAACTTCATATAAATTAGAGAAAGACCCGATTATGGAATCTTTCATAATAGTATAATTTACAGTGGTATGCTCACCTATTGTTACATTTGGGCCAATAACAGAATTCTTTATTTCGCAACCCTCGGCAATAGAAACCGGAGGTATGATAACCGTATTTTCAAAACTATGTTCTTCAGAAACATTACCTCCAAACTTTTTCAATAATGTTGCGTTGGATTCCAGCAAGGTTTCTTTTTTGCCACAATCAAACCAGTTGGTAACTTTAAATGCTTTAAAGCTGGCACCATGCTTCATCATACATTCCAGCGCTTCGGTTAAACTAAACTCAGCATACCCACCCTTGTTTACGATCAGTTTTTCAAGACATGAAAACATGAAATCAGTTTCCCTGATTTTATACACTCCTACCAATGCCATATTACTTTTGGGTATGGATGGTTTTTCAACCACCCGGCTAATTAAGCCATTTTCATCAATTTCGGCTACACCAAAATCCCTGGGGTCATCTACCTTTTTAATGCCAAGCATAGAAACGGGCGAATCAATGATCTCCTTTACATTATAATCTGCAATCGTATCTCCCAAAACAATCATCACTTCATCGCCGCCCACAAATTCACGGGTAAGATTGATGGCATGGCCAATGCCGTAACGCTCATTTTGCTGCACAAAATGACAGTTAAGATCGGGATAATTTTTATTCACATAGTCCTGTATCTTCTCTCCCAGATAACCGATAATGAAGATGAAATCATTAATACCTGCCTCGTGCAACTGGTCAACAATTATACTGAGTATGGTTTTACCAGCAAGTGGTATTAATGCCTTGGGTTGTGTATATGTATGCGGCCGTAGTTTTGTACCTGCACCCGCTACCGGAATTATTGCCTTCATTGTGTAAATACTAATCTGCCTTGGGCAGTGCATTTAGTTTACAATTCTGTTTTTCTTAAGCTTGAAACGGGTGTGAATGTAGTACTTTTTATGTAATTGTGTTTTTTATACACAACATGGTTAATAAATGAACAGATAAAATACAGCATGCGCTGTATATTTGCACTCCTAAAACAGGCTTATGCAAAAAGATAATTTGGTTTTTGATTTGATTAACCAGGAACTGGACAGACAACGACACGGAATTGAACTGATAGCTTCGGAAAATTTTACCAGCCTGCAGGTAATGCAGGCCATGGGCACCTCATTAACCAATAAGTATGCAGAAGGCTACCCCGGCAAACGTTATTATGGTGGCTGCGAAATTGTGGACCAGGTAGAACAACTTGCTATAGACCGGTTAAAGGAAGTGTTTACATGTACATACGCCAACGTGCAGCCGCACAGCGGTGCACAGGCAAACGGTGCTGTTTTTTTAGCGGTGATGAAACCGGGAGAAAAAATTTTAGGCCTTGATTTAAGTATGGGTGGGCACCTTACGCATGGCAGCCCGGCTAACTTCAGCGGAAAAACTTACCATGCTTTTCATTATGGCGTAACCAAAGATGGTATTGTAGATTACGAACAATTAGAAACCATTGCCCGTGCCGAAAAACCTAAAATGATCATCTGCGGTGCATCGGCTTACAGCCGTGATTGGGATTACAAACGCATACGTGCCGTGGCAGATGAAATTGGCGCCATTGTTTTGGCAGATATTGCACACCCTGCCGGCTTAATTGCAGCAGGTTTACTCAACGATCCGTTTGACCATTGCCATATTGTTACTTCTACCACACACAAAACATTACGTGGGCCAAGGGGTGGCGTTATTATGCTGCGCCACGATTTTGAAAACCCCTGGGGACTAAAAGACCCAAAAGGAAATACCAGGATGATGAGCAACCTGCTTGATTTGGCTGTTTTCCCTGGTACACAGGGCGGGCCGCTGGAGCATGTGATTGCCGCTAAAGCCATTGCATTTGGCGAAATTTTATCGCAAGATTTTAAAGCTTACGGGCAACAGGTTATCAGCAATGCACAGGCAATGGCAAAAGCATTTGTGGCCAAAGATTACCAGCTTATAAGCGGCGGTACTGATAACCACTTAATGCTGATTGACCTGCGCAATAAAAACATAACCGGTAAAAAAGCACAGGAAACTTTAGACAAAGCACATATCACCCTCAATAAAAATGCCGTGCCGTTTGATGATAAAAGCCCCTTTGTAACTTCGGGCATAAGGGTTGGTGTGCCAGCCATTACCACCCGTGGTATGAAGGAAGAACACATGCAGTCAGTAGTTGATTTAATTGACAGGGTTTTGATGAATATAGATGATGACAATGTTATTGGTTTAGTAAAAGAAGAAGTGAAAACATTTATGAAGCAGTTTCCGTTGTATCCAGAACTGGGATAGCAATCATTTATGGCGTTATAATTATCTTTAAGCCATGCTTGTTATTCGATTTTAATGTTTATTTTAGATATTATAAATCTGCAAAAATGAAATTCAAACTCGTCTTACTTTTGTTGCTTGCATTGTTATGCAAACAAAACAGCAACGCACAATCATTAGCTGTTAATACCGATGGAAGCACAGCAAATGCCAGTGCTTTGCTGGATGTAAAAAGCACCACAAAAGGATTGCTTATACCAAGACTGACAACAACAGAACGCAATGCCATTGCCGCACCTGCAACGGGGCTGCAGGTATATGATACAAACCTTAACCTCCTGTACTTCTTCAATGGTACCGCCTGGATTGCCCTTGGGGCAGGTACCAACTACTGGAGCCTCTCTAGCGGAAATATTTATAATAATACAGGAATCAAAGTGGGCATTGGCACCAGCACTCCTTCAGCAAAACTCCATGTGGGCGCCGGTACCCGCTTTACAGTTTTAGATACCGGTGCTATCTTTTTACAGTCTGGTAATGCCATTGGATCTGCAAGAGATTGGAAGATATATGTTCC
>JBKJLT010000230.1:0-2550 GCA_046596765.1 Ferruginibacter sp.
GTATTACCCGATACATGAAACATATCATTTTGTGCGCCTGCATTGGCATCAAAATTCCCTTGTGCGTTGATGACCGCCCAATTTCGTTTTGCTGCATCGGGGTATAATGTTCCTTTAAATTTTTTCTCCTCAATATCCCATAGCATAATGCTACCACGATAAGTACCAAAAAAAATAAATTTACCGTTGGGAGAAACATTAATTGCAGAAAACAGGGTAACCCCTGTCGGATAGTTAATAGTCATTTGCTCATCAAAGCTTTCTTTTTCAATATCATAAAACAATATACTTTTGCTACGCCATCCATCATAAACAATATATTTTTCATCGGGTGTAAAACATATTGCCGTTAAACTAAGTTTTTCTTTTTCTCTATTATAAATTGGTATAGTAAATTTTTCGGGGATATTTTTTACATTTTTTGTCTTAAGATCTATCAATACTTTTTTTGAAAACCCGGTTTTTTGTTCTGATACTGTTGCCGCTAAATAATTATCAGATGGCGAAAAAACCAGCTCGTTATAATTGATGGCATTTATTGGTGTTTTTATTTCGTATAATAATTTTCCGGAAGGAATCTCATACAATTTAATTGGCCTGGTACCTGATTTTTCCTGAATTAAAAGTATATTCTGAGTGTTAGCAAATGCCGCATCGCCGTTTACACAATTATTGGTATAAACAAGCTTATGCGTTTTGGTATTAAAAACTTCCACAGTATAAGCATCGTTATTTGTTGCACATGCACCGGCATTTGTTAATCCCTGAATCATCACATATTGGCCATCTTTAGTAACAGTTGCATTTAATTTACTCACTATTTTTTTTAAGTTCGCATATTGAAAGACAAACTTTCCTGTACTATCCACTTCAATCAGGTTATCATCTCTAATTACAAAAAAAGCTTTACCATTTTGTAAGGGTGCGTATGCCATTTTTGAATCTATGCCTGCTTTTGCCTTAACGCATAGCACGTTTTCCACTTCACCGTTTTGCAGGTTCCATGTAGAAATGTAATCATTGGTAGCAACCGTCATCTGGCTATTATTATTAATAAAATACATTCCCCTTATAGAACCCTGAGATATTTCAGAAAAAGATTTTCCCGGCATCCCCGTATTTGTGTTAACAATCTGTAAATTTACTGAGCTACCAAATAATATTTTTTGACCGTCTGAAGTCAATTGTAAATTACTGCCAAAAGTAGATGTGGGCCAGCCTTCGTGTTTATATAACCATTTGCTATAACCGGTTTTGGCATCCAGTAAATAAACATTTTCCCTATCACCATCATAAATATTTTTTTCTTTATTAAAATAATAAATATTAAGCCACAACACAAGATTTTTTCCATCAGGCGAAAACTTCATTTTAACAAACAATGCCAAGTTGTTAAAGTTTTTTACATAAAGGGTTGTGCCAGATTTAACATCAAGCATAGTAATGTGGCCTGTAGACTTGTCATAATCTTTTTCTGCTAATACAACTGTTTCGCCATCGGGAGAGAAGGCGCCAAATTCACCATCGCCTTTAGTGCTTTTTATTGTTCGTTGTATTTTACCGGCAGCTACATCTATCAACAAAAATGCAGATGGCTTTGTAACCAGCAATTTTTCGCCATTGGGCGAAAAACTAATTTTTATATTTTCTTCTTCAAAGTGGTCTGTTTGCACAGTATTCACAACCTCCCCGGTTTCTATACTGAAGAATGTTATTTTACCTGTTTTCTTATCAGCAATGGCCATTTGGTTTATTACCGGTGAATAATCCCTGCTGCCATATCCCGATGTTGGTGTAACTAAACGCTTAATGTATCCTTTATCCATATCAAAAACATCATCCCCAAAAAAATACAAACCCTTTTCAGGATAAAACATTTTAGGTATGTCATCGTATACAGAACTGCGTGTAATATTATACTTAGCTCCTTTAGATGCATAAGTTTTAATTGTTTGGCCATCCAGATCTATCTCTTTAAAAGTCTTATCATTCATAGCAAGGTAAATAGCGTTATTATTTTTAAAACTGGCCGCTTCTACATTTTTTATTGTTTTAAGTTGTTGGCCTGTGGCCATGTCCCAAAGAATGGCAAGGGTATCATTTTCTACCGAAATAAAATATTTGTTATCGGGCGATATGGAAATTGTTTTTAGTATGCTCTTGTGCCCGTCTTTGCGAAAAAGATCAGACTCTTGTGCAGAACTACTCATGCTTACAGCAAGCAGCAACAGGTAACAGATGGATCGCTTTATATTATTTCCGCTGGTTAAAAATAACAATCTTAAAAATATGGCAACATCTTTCATAAAAACGGACATTAGATTTTTAGATATTCTGCCGTATGGCAAGAGGCTAAAAGGGTGATAAATGGAATGATGGTAAGCAGTAAATCATTACGCAAAAGCGAAACGATCGCAGAGCACTCAAGATACAGATAGCAAATGAGCTGGTAAAATAAATAACACCAAATATAATTTCATAATAGGCCAATGTGCGTTGGCTGAAATCCTGAGCGTAATTCGACTAAGCTCATTACCGAAGGGGTGTGCA
>JBKJLT010000365.1:0-5218 GCA_046596765.1 Ferruginibacter sp.
CCAGGCTCGAACTGGCCACCTATAGCTTGGAAGGCTATCGCTCTACCAAATGAGCTACTTCCGCTTGTACAATGTGCTAATTAGCTAATTCGATAATTTGCTAATGAAGGCACATCAGAATTTAAAAGAACTTCTCAATTAGCAAATTAGCATATTGGCTAATTAGCAAATTGCATTGTGGGCAGAGTAGGGTTCGAACCTACGTACACTTACGTGAACAGATTTACAGTCTGTCGCCTTTAACCACTCGGCCATCTGCCCAAAATACCTGAGCCGAAGACTGGAGTCGAACCAGCGACCTGCTGATTACAAATCAGCTGCTCTACCAACTGAGCTACTTCGGCTTATATGCTCTTTACCGAAATGCTTCGGCATAATTTTAAAGAACTCATTCTCAAAAATAATGGATATACTTTGATACCCCTTTTTTTGGGAAGGCAAAGGTAAGTGAAAATGGTTAATACCAAAACTTTGAAATGATTTTTTTTAACCGTATTTTATAAAATGTGTATTAAGCAACAAAAAAGCCTCCCGATGAATTCGGGAGGCTCAGTTTTTTAGGCCCTTTTTATGCTGCCTGTTTTTCTTTTTGTCTTTTTATTTGTGTAATGATTGATTCCAATGCCGCATCAAAACTTTCTTCAAATGATTTGGAAGACTGCTTTACAAAAAATTCATGGCGTGGAATCAGAATTTTTATCTCCGCTACTTTATCCTTTATGGTGTGCACTATATTATCCAGCTTTAAATACACATCAACTTTGGTGATCCTGTCGTGATAATGAGATAATTTCTCAACTTTTTTCTCGATATAAGATACTAGTTTAATGTCTGCATCAAAGTGCACTGTCTGAATGTTTACGTTCATACTTCTGGTTTTTATCTGTGAAAAAATAATGTAAAAGAACTGAGTAGATTATTATGTCATAGGCAAGCTTAAGGAGGGTTGATTTAGATTTTGATTACAACATGAAGTTAATGATTTAAGCAGATTATTCAAAAAAATAAACGGTAAAAAATCTGTAATTTTTATAACGGATTTTAACGTAAAAATAGTATGCTGGTAACAGGTAATATTTGCATATCAGGCTTTGGGGTGTGCCTTTTTATGGATATCCTTTAACTTTTCGATGGTATTGTGGGTATATATCTGCGTGGCAGCAAGGCTGCTGTGGCCCAGCAGCTCTTTTACAGCATTTAAATCTGCTCCATTATTCATTAAATGGGTTGCAAAAGTATGCCGCAGCACATGCGGACTTTTTTTATCAATAGTAGTAACTTCTTTCAGGTATTTATTAACTGTATTGTACACATAACGGGGGTATAATTTTTTTCCGGAAATTGTTACCAGGAGCACTTCTATATCAAATGCTGCAAGTAATTTTCTTTTTTGGGCTATATAATCCTGCATTTTGTTCATCAATTGGTTACTTACCGGAATAATGCGTTCCTTGTTTCCCTTACCTAAAACCTTAATGCTGCTGTTAGTTTTGGAAATATCAGCTTCCTTTAAATCCGTAAGTTCAGCCTGCCGCATACCCGTATTATAAAAAAGATGTAAAATCAGTTCATCCGTTTTCCCTGCCCATGTATCCGGAAATTCAGCATAGGTTAACAATGTTGTTATATCTTTTTTATCAACAAACTGGGGTAACCGTTTATTTACTTTGGGAGAAATAATAGCCGTCATTGGGCTTACCAAAATGCTTTGCTGCCTTAGCTGGTATTTAAAAAAAGATTTAAGGCTTGAAATTTTGCGGTTGATGCTTTTAGACTCCATGCCATGCTGCTTCATATCTGCCAGCCAGGAGCGGATATATGTTGGTTTTATTTCTGCCAATGAAGTTTCGCCAAACTGAATAAGCAGAAAATTGAAGAAAGCAGTTAAATCGTTTTTGTAGGAAATAATTGTGTGATTAGAATACCTTTTTTGAAAGCTGAGGTAATCCAGAAAATGCTGTATGGTTTGAGCTAAACTTTGCTGCATAAAAAAACTGATACCCAAAGTTATGTTAACCGGGTATCAGTTTAATATATTGCTGATTTAAATAATCTTAATCGAACTTACCTGCTGAAACCTGCTCTTTATAAACAGCTTTTAACACTTCTTTGCGACGACGGATAGAAGGCTTAATAAAAGCCTGCCTTTCTCTCAGTTGTAACAGAATTTTGCTTTTCTCAAATTTCTTTTTGTATTTTTTGAGTGCTTTGTCAATGTTTTCGCAGTCTTTTGAATCAATAATTAACATATAATTTATACCTCCTTTAGGTGATTTTAAGCCCGCCCTTTTGTTCGGACAGGGGCGCAAAGATAGCAGAAATATTTAAATAATGAAATTCTTTGTAACAAATTCCGAAATTTGAAGAATGTTTACAGGAATAATAGAAAAAACCGGGATAATTAAAGAGATTATCAACCTTGGAACCAATACAAGTTTTTGGGTAGAATCTGAACTTGCTACTGAACTTAAAATTGACCAAAGCCTTAGCCACAACGGTATTTGCCTTACAGTGGAAGAAATTAAAAACGATATGCACCGTGTAACAGCCATTGAAGAAACTATTTTAAAAACTAATGCCGGTGACTGGGCAGCAGGGAATGTGCTTAATCTTGAACGCTGTATGCAATTGAATGGGCGGTTAGACGGGCATATTGTTCAGGGCCATGTTGATTGCACAGCCGAATGTGATGAAGTTATTGACAAACTGGGCAGTTGGGAATACAGTTTTACTTTTCCGGAAAAATTTGCTGCTTTTATAATTGAAAAAGGATCGGTAACTGTAAACGGTATAAGCCTTACCTGTTTTAATGTTACTAATAACCGGTTTACTGTAGCCATCATTCCCTATACTTTTGAGCATACCAATATAAGCAGCCTGAAAAAAGGCAGTATGGTAAATATAGAATGGGATGTGGTTGGAAAATATGTGGCCAGGATTAATTCGCTAAAATAATAATTAAGCCCTCCGCAATTTATCCTTTAATTTTAAAAATGGCCTTTCCACAAATTGATAGCTAATTGAGGCAATGAGATAATTTACGCACAGGAATAAAAGTACCCTTAGCACACTGTGCATATTAATTTCCAGTTTTTGCAATGCAGCCATGCCAAATGTTAATACAATACCGTGGAAACAATATAAGCCGTAAGATATCTTGCCGGTATAAATGAGGAAACGCTGCGACTTAAGTTTTAGAAAAGTTTTTTCATTTACCATCTGATCAATAATAAAAAAGCCGGTATAAATTATAAAAACATATCGCATTATTACATCTGCCCATTGCCCAAAAAGATTTGGAGCAAAATAAGTGATGCTGAATATTATTATAAAAAGAACAGGTAGCAACAACCCAAATAAAATACCTTTTATTGTTGTCAGTTTTTTAAATACCACAACTATATAACTGTCTTGATGCATTAATACTGCTGCAAGAATACCCACGGCAAAATCAAACAAATAAATAAGTGTATTGTAATAACCATCAGCACCAGTTTGTACCGCATAAATTGTATATGCAATACTTATTGCAGCCAACAACAATACACTTAACAGCATTCGCTTTTGAAACACCAACAGGCATAAGCCCCACAACAAATAAAACTGCTCTTCTACCGACAGTGTCCATAAAAAACGTAAAAAATAAACATGACCCTCCAGGTAAAAATTTGATATAAAAAACAGGTAATAATACGCTGGGGGAAGTGTAACCGGAATCTGGAAATAATCTGCAGCATATGGTACCACAATAAAAGAAAAGATCATCAGCAAAATGTAGAGCGGCCAGATACGTAATGCCCTTCGGATAAAATAATTCACAAAAGAAAAATTACCTTTCAGCTTATATTCATTTATGCCCAGCCAGGTAAGTAAAAAGGAAGACAGAATAAAAAACACATCAATTGACAAAGCAAGATTATTATAAAAATATTGCAGCATCTCTTTAAAAAAACCAGTTCCAAAATCAGGATGAAAAGCATGAACAAAATATACCGCCAGAAAAGACAATCCACGAACAGCATCAAGTTGCGGAAAGTAGTATTTGGAACCGCTGCTCATTAAATCGAGTCAATTTTATTTCCTGCCAGATTTTTTTGAATCGAAGCATCCATAATTCTTTCGGCGTAGGGCCGTGAAATATCATTAAGCTCTTCCGTTTTTGTTTGAACTAGGTTTTTGTCATTCATATCCAGCGAAAGCTGCAATGCCTGCATGGCAAGGGATGTAGCGGTTACTTCAGCCTGTGTTAAACTTTCAAAATTCTTTTGTAAAAATTTTTCGGTGGTTTGCAGCAGTTGTTCAGCTTCTGTTTTTGCTTCAGTTAAAGCACGGATATCCATATCTTCTTTGGCATGTTCCATAGAATCTAAAAGCATTTTTTCAACATCCTCATCTGTTAATCCATACTGCGGTTTTACCTCAATAGATTGCTCCACACCACTTCGTAGTTCTTTTGCATTTACAACCAGTATACCGTCAGCATTTATCAAAAAACTTATTTCAACTTTTGGCAAACCTGCAGGCATTCCGGGTATGCCTGTTAAATTAAATTCGGCAAGCCGGCGGTTATCTTTAACCATATCTCTTTCGCCCTGGTAAACGGCAATCTTCATTCCGCTTTGCCCGTCTTTATAGGTTGTATATTGCCTGCTTGCTTTGGTTGGTATTTTTGAATTGCGTGGCAGCAATACATCCATTAATCCGCCCATGGTTTCCAGGCCAAGTGATAAAGGTGTTACATCCAGCAATAATAAATCAGTTGTATTCCCTGCCAATATATCTGCCTGTATCGCTGCACCCAACGCAACTACTTCATCCGGGTCAACTGTATCATTTAATGGCTTTCCAAAAAAATCGCTAACCATTTTTTTTACAATCGGCACTCTGGTGCTGCCGCCTACCATTACTATTTCATCAATGTTTTGTTTTTTTAAGCCGGCATCTTTAAGCGCAGCCGCACAGGCAGCAATTGTTTTTTCAACAATGGGTTTTATTATTTCGTCAAATTTTTCACGGGTAATTGAAAGTTTTATTCCTTCATATTCAGTTTCAAATAATGCCTTTGTTGATAACTGTTTTTTTGCTTCCTCGGCTGTTAACCGTAATACCTGTCTGTGTTTATTTTCTTCATCATTTAATTTATATTCAGTAATCCAGTAATCTACAATGGCTGCATCAAAATCATCGCCACCCAGCCAGGTATCACCATTGGTTGACA
>JBKJLT010000469.1:0-5162 GCA_046596765.1 Ferruginibacter sp.
ATTTCACTGAGTACATCAGCACAATTGGTAGCCGATTATTTTAAATTTGTAAACACGCCTGTTGTTATTTCCAATGCATGCATATCGGGTATACTGGCCATATTAACCGGTATGCGGCTTATACAATCGGGCCAGTACCAACATGCAGTTGTTGCCGGTGCCGATGTTATCAGCAAATTTGTTTTATCGGGTTTTCAGTCTTTTCAGGCGGTAAGCCAGTTGCCCTGCAAACCTTTTGATGCAGCCAGGGATGGCATAAACCTTGGCGAAGGCGCAGCAACTGTAATACTTACTTCCAATAAAGCATTTTCATCCGGTATAAAAGCAGCAGGTGGTTCGGTAAGTAACGACGCAAATCATATCAGCGGCCCTTCCCGAACAGGCGAAGAATTGTATCTTGCAATAAAAAAAGCATTGCAGGCTTCAGCCATTACCGCAAATGATATTGGCTTTATTTCGGCACATGGCACAGCCACGCTTTTTAATGATGAAATGGAAGCAAAAGCAATTGGTTTGGCAGGCATGCAGGATATTCCGGTTAACAGTTTAAAAGGTTATTATGGCCATACATTGGGAGCAGCAGGTTTAATTGAATCCATCATTTCTATGAAATCATTAAAAGAAAACCTGCTGATACCAACACGGGGATTTGAAAATATGGGAGTAAGCCAACCGGTGAATATATGTTCATCATTATATAAATCATCAGCGCAGCATTTTTTAAAAACGGCCTCGGGTTTTGGAGGGTGCAATGCAGCAATGGTTTTCAGCAAACAATAAACAAACCGCAGAGAAATAATTATGAACTTTTTTTCTAAAGATAAAATATCAGCCTTTGAAGCAAAAGAAACTGCACAATGGATTGCTTTTGGCCCCGTAATTTTTCAGGTGGCACGTGTGCTCCGTAATTCAGGAATTTTAAAAGTAATTGAAGATAGCGGTACAATCGGTTTAACAAACGAAGAGATTGCCCAAAAGGTGAAACTCTCCAATTATGGTGTAAGGGTTTTGCTTGAATCGGGCCTTGGCCTTGGCCTTGTTTTGGTTAATGATAAAAAATATACGCTGGGTAAAACAGGGTATTTTATTTTGCATGATGCCTTAACTATAACCAATATGAATTTCATGCATGATGTTAATTATAAAGGACTTTTTCATTTGCAAGAAAGTATTGAAACCGGAAAAGCCGCCGGGCTTAAAGAGTTTGGCAACTGGCCAACTATTTATGAAGGGTTATCGCAGTTGCCGCAGCATGTACAAAAAAGCTGGTTCAATTTCGATCATTATTTTTCTGATGATGCTTTTCCGCTTGTTTTAAAACTCATTTATAAGCATGATGTAAAAAATATCCTGGATATTGGTGGCAATACAGGCAAATGGGCTATTGCATCTTCAAATTACGATCCCGGCATTCACATTACCATTATGGATTTGCCCGGCCAGTTAAATGTGGCAAGAAAAAGAATTGACGATTTGGGTTTAAATGACCGGGTTTCTTTTTTACCGGTTAATATTCTTGATGAAACGGCAAAAATTCCAAAGGGTTTTGATACAATCTGGATGAGCCAGTTTTTGGATTGTTTTTCAGAACCGGAAATTGTTTCGATTTTAAAAAGATGTTATGAAGCACTTGATGAAGACGGACAGGTAATTATTCTGGAGCCCTTTTGGGACAGGCAGAAATTTGAAATTGCCGCATTTTGCCTGCAACAAACCTCTGTTTATTTTACGGCCCTTGCCAATGGCAACAGCCAGATGTATAGCAGCGAAACTTTTTTTAAATGTATTGAACAGGCCGGTTTCGAAATTGTTGAACTAACTGATCATATTGGCCTAAGCCAGACCTTATTAAAATGTAAAAAAAAATAAAAAACACCAACTAATGAAAACAGAAAAAACAGATGTGCTTGTTATTGGTGCCGGCCCTGCTGGAACTGTTGCCGCTTCTATTATAAAAAAAGCAGGATTTTCGGTAAGGATAGTAGAGAAAATGAAGTTTCCACGCTTTGTAATTGGCGAAAGCCTTTTGCCCCGTTGTATGGAAGCTTTGGAAGAAGCGGGATTTTTAGATGCGGTAAAGGCAAAAGGCTTTCAGGAAAAATTTGGAGCCAAGTTTGTAAAAAACGGTAAAGTTTGCGATTACTTTTTTGCCGATCAGTTTACGCCCGGCTGGAGCTGGACCTGGCAGGTGCCAAGAGCCGAATTTGATAAAACCCTGGCTGACACCTGCGAAACAATGGGCATACCTATAGATTACGAAACAACTGTTACCGGCATTCAATTCAATGGGTCAGAATCTGTAACAACGGTTGAAGATATTGATGGCAATAAATCACAGATAGAAGCAAAATTTATTGTTGATGGCAGCGGCTATGGAAGAGTTATACCACGTTTGTTTAACATGGATAAACCATCAAACCTCCCGCCACGAAAAACTTTGTTTACACATGTGGTAGATACAAATCGAACCATGGACGATGAACCAAACCGTATCACCATCATCGTACATCAATACGGAATCTGGATTTGGGTGATACCTTTTTCAAACGGAAATACATCAGTTGGTTTTGTGGGCGAGCCCACATTTTTTGAAGCAACAAATGGATTGACACCCGAAGAACAATTGAGAACATTGCTTGCAACAGAACCATATCTGGCAGACAGAATGAACGACGTTGAATTTATTTTTGAACCAAAGAGTATTCAATCATGGTCAACCACTACCGATAAATTTTATGGCGATGGTTTTGTGTTAACAGGCAATGTAACAGAGTTTTTGGATCCGGTTTTCTCATCGGGTGTTACACTGGCAACAGTTTCCAGTCAAACAGCGGCCAAACTCGTCATCAAAAAACTTAATGGCCAGGAAGTAGATTGGGAGACCGAATACACAGAGCCTATGATGCAGGGTGTAAACACTTTTCGCTCGTTTGTAATGGCTTGGTACGAGGGAACATTGGATACCATTTTCTTTGCCGATAACCAGGTACTTCGGATTAAAAGCATGATATGCTCGGTATTGGCTGGATATGTTTGGGATTTACAAAACCCTTATGTAAAAGATCATACAACCGCATTGCAAAAACTGGCACGAACGATAGAATTAAGAGATATCGCAAATAAACCCATTTAATTGTAATTAAAATATTGTCAGCAAAAATCTATATAACGGCCAGTTGTAAAATAACCGGGCAGGAAATTTACAAAAATGAGCAGTCGGTTTTTAAAAGCAGTAAATCAGACCTGGCGCAATTTCTGTTAGAGGCTTATCGTCATTTTATTTTGGATTACCCAAAGTTTCATAAAATGGATAACCTGAGCAAATTGGGTTGGCTTGCAAACGAAATTTTATTGCAGGACAGTTTTGATAAAGAAAAATATATGCCTGACGAAGTTGGAATTGTTTTATCCAACGCTAATTCAAGTCTTGATACTGATATCCGGTACTACGAAACAACCAAAACAATGGCCAGCCCGTCGCAGTTTGTATATACTTTACCCAATATTGTAATTGGCGAAATTTCTATCAGGCATTATTTTAAAGGTGAAAATGCGTTTTTTATTTTTGATGCCTTTGATGCGGAATTTATTGAACAATATGTGAGCAACCTGATTAATAACAATATATTGCAGTGCTGTATTTGCGGCTGGGTTGATGTACTGGACGAAAAGTACAACGCAACTTTATTTTTAATAGAGAAAGATAAAAGCGCCAATTCAGTTAATTTTACAAAAGAAAATCTTAATAAAATATACCAGTCCGTGTCACCCTGAGCTTGTCGAAGGGTGTCGAAGGCGGATTAAAGCAAAAAATAAAAATGGATAAATTAATAGCAGACCTGAAAACACAGATTATTGCCCAGTTGAATTTGCAGGATACCAAACCGGAAGATATAGGGGATGACCAGCCACTGTTTGTTGAAGGGCTTGGCCTTGATTCGATAGATGCGCTGGAATTGATTGTTTTATTGCAACAACAGTATAAGATTAAATTGTCTAATGCAGAGGATGGTCCTAAAGTTTTTAAAACCGTACGCACGATGGCCGAATATATAACTGCCCATCAAGCCCAGAATGCTTAAAAATGAACGAACAAGTCTTTATTGCTGGCAAAGGAATTATTTCGGCAATAGGTAATAATGTTGCAGAATGTCTGGATGCGTTGGAAAACCAACGGGCCGGTATGGGACAAATGCAACAGCTTAAATCTGCACACAGCCAAAGATTACCGGTAGCCGAAGTAAAACTGAGTAATGAAGAACTAGCCAGACTTGCCGGCTTACCCAACATTAAAAGCCGCACTGCATTATTAAGTTTAGTTGCTGCAAAGGAAGCAATTGCTGATGCCGGTATTGAAAATTTTACAGACTTACGTACGGGTTTTATCTCCGCTACTTCTGTTGGCGGCATGGATAAAACGGAAAATTTCTTCAACGAATTTTTAGCAGATAACAGCAAAGGGAAATTGCGTGATGTTATTAACCACGAATGCGGAAGTGTAACAGAACTGACTGCAGATGCGCTGGGCATTAAAGATTATATCACCACCATCAGCACTGCCTGTTCATCATCAGCCAATGCTATTTTTTTTGGAGCAAGGCTGATAAGAAATAATATTGTTGATGTGGTTGTTGCCGGTGGTACCGATTCAATGACAAGATTTACACTGAATGGTTTTAATACATTGATGATTGTTGACGAACAATTTTGTCAGCCTTTTGATGAAAACCGCCGTGGGCTGAACCTTGGCGAAGGCGCTGGTTACGTTGTGTTGGTTTCAGAAAAAGTTGCAGCAACATTAAAAAACAAACCTGAAATTATTTTGAGTGGTTATTGTAATGCCAATGATGCTTATCATCAAACAGCTTCATCGCCTGATGGAATAGGTTCTTACCTGGCCATGAGTGGCGCACTAAAGAAAGCCGGATTAAAACCTGAGAATATTGATTATATAAACCTCCATGGCACCGGTACGCAGAATAATGATATTGCAGAAGGCACCGCTATCAAAAGATTGTTTGATCCACATTATCCAAAAATGAGTTCAACAAAAACTTTTACGGGCCATACATTGGGTGCCTGTGGCGGCATAGAAGCTGTATTTTCTGTGTTGGCTTTGCAGCATGGAATTATTTTTCCTAACCTTCGTTTGCAAACACCCA
>JBKJLT010000233.1:0-19011 GCA_046596765.1 Ferruginibacter sp.
GATCAGGGTCAATGTTTAATTTTTTTGCAGCATGATCAATTGCCGATTCAATTACAAACATACCCTGTGGACCACCAAAACCACGAAAGGCCGTGTTAGGAGGTAAATTTGTTTTGCAGGAATGTGCGGTTACAAATACATGCGGAATATTGTAACTGTTGGTTGCATGAAATAAAGTACGCTCCAAAATTGCAGGAGAAAGATCTGCTGCTGCACCGCCGTTCTGATAAAATATTGCTTCATAAGCAACAATTTTCAGATCTTCATTTAATCCGATTTTATAATCGCTGCTGTAAGGATTTCTTTTGCCCGTCATCCGCATATCTTCCATACGATGCGGAATACATTTGGCCGGGCGCTTTAATATCCATGCTGTCATCGCAGCAAATGCACCCCATGCTGATGCCTGGTCTTCCTTGCCTCCAAAGCCGCCACCAAGGCGTGGCACATCTACTTCAACCTTATTCATGCCTACGCCCAATACCCTTGCAACAGTGCGTTGCACTTGGGTAGGGCCTTGTGTAGATGAAAATATTTTTACACTGTCGTGTTCTGTTGGGTAGGCATAAGCTCCCTGTGTTTCCAGATACAATTGTTCCTGTCCGCCTGATTCTGTTGTGCCTTCAAAAATATATTTACAATTACTGAATGCGGTTTTCACATCTCCCATTGTGAATTTTCTGGAGGGGCTCAATAATTTTCCCTGCGCAAATGCTTCTCTCGGATTGGTGATAACAGGCAGCGGGTCAATTTCTATTTTTATTTCTTTGAATGCTTCTTCCGCAGCATCTTCATTTTCTGCAACAATTAATAAAATGGGTTGGCCACGAAAATGAACTTCATGATCTGCCAGTAAGGGCTCGTCTTGTATAATACCACCGATCTGATTTTCGCCGGGAATATCTTTATAAGAAAATATTTTTACAATGCCGTCCATTTGTTCAGCAGTAGAAAAATCAATACCTATTATTTTTCCATGAGCAATGGGTGAATCAAAAACTTTTACAAACAGTATACCTTCCATCACGGGTATATCATCTACATAGATTGATTTACCGGTTACATGGTTTGCTGCATCAATATTACCGACCAAGCCCCCTAAATCTCCCGAAGGGGGACTTTGAGGAGCTTTTATATTTTTACCTGTATCCACTTTAGTCAAAATTTCTTATTTTTTAAATATTATAACCCTAATACTTGTTTAATAGTTTGTTCATGGTTTTTAAAATGCGCCAGGAATAATTGTCGTAATAAAAGCCTTTTATATTCCTTTGTTCCTCTTGCATCGCTGATGGGTGCAATTTCTGAATTCATTATTTCAATAGCGGCTTTTAAATTTTCTCTGTTAATCATCTTTCCTTTTAAAAAATTGGCTGTGTCTTTTAAATATTTAGGAAACGGTGCTACTCCTCCTGCCGAAAGATGAATTTCTTCAATAGCTCCGTCGCTACCCGACTGAACCTGGCAGGCAGTATTCACGCTGGCAATATCAAGATGTGTACGCTTGCTTACTTTTTCAAAATTGAAACTGTTTTTTTGTGGTGCTGTGAAAATTATCTTTTCAATCATCTCATCCGTATCCTTATCAATCTGTTTATAGCCTTTGTAAAAATTGTTAAGTTTTACAGTTCTGACTGTTCCGTTTTTATTTAACGCCAGTTCACTATCCAATGCCAGAAAGAAAATACTCATGTCGCCAATAGGCGATGCATTTACCAGGTTACCAGCCATAGTAGCCATATTGCGGATGGGTGTAGAAGAGATCAGTTTTATATATTTTTTCAGATCAGGGAAAAAATCCTGTATAAGTTTTGATTCGGCAAATGCTGTAAGCGTAACAGCAGCACCAATATGGCATTGCCCGTTCTCAAATTTAATTTCCTGTAAATGGCCTGTATCAAATAAATGTTCTACTGCTGCCTTTTTTACTGTTAATGCTTTTTGCACAACCAGGTCGGTTCCCCCACCAAGTATTAATTTTTGTATTGCCGGGTTTAATGCTGTTGATGCTGTATTTATTGTTTCTCTTAGTTGTGTAAGCTGGTCTTTTATTTGCAGAAAATATCCGGGTATAAAATTATGCTCCACCAACCAGGCAATTGTTTCCTGTTCAGGCTTATCGTTTATTTTTTCAGAAAGGATGGCAGCGGCTCTTTCAATAGATTTATAACCGGTGCATCTGCAAATATTTCCATCGATGGAAGCAATCGCATCTTCATATTTTTTTTCAGTGTCGTTCAAAACAAAGCCGGTAAGCGACATTACAAAACCAATTGTGCAAAATCCGCACTGTGTTCCATTTGTATCAACCATGGCCTGCTGCACGGGGCTTAGTTCTTTCATGCCGTGCCTGCCGGCAGGCAGGTTAATCCCTTCTACCGAAACAATATGTTTGCCATGTGCATTCCCCAGCGGCATCAGGCAACTGGTCATAGAACGATAAACTAATTTTTCTTCTTCAAAACCACCAACTAAAATGGTGCAGGCTCCACAATCACCTTCCCGACAACCGATTTTGGTTCCAACAAGTCGTTTGTAATACCTGATATAATCAAGTACCGTGCTGCCCGAAGCATGTGTTGTATTTACCAGTTGGTTATTTAAAATAAACTGAATCATTTAATAGTCTCTTTTGATTGTGCTTTCGCTCCATTTTTTAAATGCTTCCAATGCCTCTTCCCTTAAAATCTGTTTGGTAAATAGTTTTCTTTCGGCAACTGGCCTGGCTATCTCTTCATAAATAAACTGGTCATCAAAATTTATGGCTGTAGCATCTTCTTTTGAATTGGCATAAAAAAGTTTTGCCGGTCTGGCCCAGTAAATAGCACCCAGGCACATGGGGCACGGTTCGCAACTGGTATAAATTTCGCAATTATCCAATTGAAAACTATTTAATACAGTGCATGCATTTCTTATTGCCACCACTTCGGCATGTGCCGTAGGGTCGTTTGTTGTGGTAACCTGGTTTACACCACGGGCAATTATTTTACCGCCTTTAACTACTACTGCCCCAAACGGACCGCCATTACCTTCTTCCACATTTTTTACCGATAAGCGAATCGCTTCCTTCATAAATGCTGAAACATCGTTACTCATATTTTTTAATTAAATGAAAATAATGCTGCAATGCAGAGATATGTATTGGTTTGAACAGGCAATCAGCAACAATAAAAATAACGAATTGCTTCTACGCAGACAAATATCGTAATACATTAAAGTGCTTTACCTTGCATCAAGCCGCATTGCATGCGTTTATTATATTTGTAATTATGAATTCTGTATATTCTCCTTTTACTAAAGAACAGCGTATCAATGCCATGCAACGCCTTACCGCTTTATGGGCATTTACAGAAAGTGGGCTTGGTGGATTTATGCATGCCCTGCAAATACCTTTCACCGGTTTGCTGGTTGGCGGCATGGCGGTTATTATGATTTGCCTTATTGCAGAGTTTTCAGAAAACCAGTATAAACAGATTTTAAAAAGTGCCATCATTGTATTGATTGTGAAAGCTATGGCAAGTCCTTTTACACCCATTACAGCCTATATCGCCGTTTCTTTTCAGGCATTACTTGGTTTTGCGCTTTTTAGTTTGTTAAGAGTAAATTATATCAGCATCATTTTGTTAAGTACAATTGCTATGCTTGAATCTGCCATACAGAAATTATTGGTACTAACTTTATTTTTTGGCGAATCGCTGTGGAAAGCAATGGACAAAATGATTGCTTTTGCAGGCAAACAATTGGGCTACATCGTTTCTAACGGAAGCCACTGGATTGTTGCTGTTTACCTGGCAATATATATAGCCGGAGGTTTTTTTATTGCATGGCTTGCATGCCGAACGATTAAGAATTTTGAGACTGCAAACCCACTTATTATTTTACAGGCATCTTCAAAAATTAATACCAATTTGACTAATAGCAGCAAGCCTGCTAAAAAAGGCAGTTATAAAAAAATTTGGGTATTGCTATTATTGATGGTTATACTGTCGGTAATACTCTTCCTTTTTTCAACAGATAATAAACAGGGTTGGGTTGAAGTTTTAAAGACAATCACCTGGACCCTCTCCGCCATGCTGATATGGTTTGTGTTAATTGGCCCCTTGTTTACTAAGGGCATTCAAAAATTATTAAAGAAAAAACAAAGCAGGTATAGTGAGGAAGTGGCGAGGACTTTATCTTTTTTACCGGTATTAAAAAAGCTGGCTGCTTTGGCCTGGCAGCAAAGTAAATTGTACACGGGTTTTAAAAGATGGCTGTTTTTCTTTACCGCTTTTATTTATGCTGCACTTACCTGGTCGGAGCCGGGACTAATTGAAGACACACCCACAAACAATCCGGTATGAGTATTTATATTTTTTCGAGACCCTTACACAGCGGCAAAACAACAGAACTGCTGCAATGGTGTGATCTGCAAAAAAATATCTACGGTATATTAATGCCCGATATAAACGGGAGCAGAAAAATTCTTGACCTTGGTACAAAAGAGGTTTTTGATGTTGAATGTGTTGATATTACAAATACTAAGCAAGCACTTACGTCAATCGGCAGGTTTCATTTTTACACTGCAGCTTTTGAAAAAGGCAACTCCTTTGTACTTGCATCTTTAAACCAAACGCCCGACTGGCTTGTGATTGATGAGGCAGGAAAACTGGAACTGGATGGAAAAGGTTTTTATGAGTCAATTATAAAAGTAGTTGATCTTTACAGCAGTAATAAAGTATCCGGAAATTTATTGATAACTGTACGTGAAAGTTTATGTAAAGAAGTTATTTCGTTTTTTAAAATAAAAAACGCTCAGGTCATTCATAAGCTGGAAGACCTGGCGGGTTTACAAAAAAAAATCCCCGTAAAAACCGGGGAGTAAAAAACAATTCAAATTCATTTATTCATGCATGATCATTATCGGCATTTTGCTGTGGTAAGTTAATGTTTTGGTGCGGCTGCTACTTAACAACTTACCAATAAACGAACGGTTTTTTTGTATGGCAATGATCATGTCAATGTTCCTGCTTTCGGCAAATAAATTAATCGCTTCGTCCACATCAAACAGGCGCATAAAATAAAACTCGGGATTATAATCTGCAAACATCTTTTTTAGTTCCTGTTTTTCTGCTTCGTAATTTTCAGTTAATGAAATATAATGTTCATTGTCAACATTCACAATGTGTAACTGGGGTTTAAATGTATCCAGAAAACCTTTTATTAATCCTGAAGGCGTTGATTCAATTGTATTTTTAAAGTCAGATGTCAGCATTACATTTTTGATGGGGCTAAAGGTTGCGCTTTCGGGAACAATCAAAACCGGGCACACCTTTCTTTCCGCCATTTTTAAAGTGTTACTTCCGAAAAACACCTGTGAAATTGCAGACTTACCGGTTATACCCATTATAACCAGATCTGCTTTGCGGTGACGTGCAGTTTTTTCCAAACCATCCACAAAATTACTTTCTTCAAATGCCAATACTTCAATATCCAGCGCATTATTTACTGTTAACTCTGTTTTTACATTTTCAAGGCCACCAATTGCATTTGCGGCCTCTACCGGCTTTTCGTAGCTGTGGTATAAAAGTATTTTTACGTTTTGGCCTGCTAATAATTGAGCAGCATACCTGGCTGCATTTAATGATGTTTCAGAAAAATCAACGGGAACTATTACAGTATTCATAAATTGTAGCTTTGTTTAATTATATGCAAATTTACTTTATTATACCCTATTTTCAAGCATTTTTCAGGTGTTGTTTATTTATCTTTGCCCGCCATGGCACAAAAAAAATTAGAACGTTTTGCTGCAATAAAAACTTTCTCCAATGTGCTGGAGTATCCATCCGATATGAAGGGAAAGTGGCAGGATTTCTTTAAAAATAGTAACCCGGTAATCCTCGAACTTGCCTGCGGAAGAGGGGAATATACTGTTGGCCTGAGCCAGTTGCATCCGCACCAGAATTTTATTGGGGTTGATGTAAAAGGAAACCGGATGTTTATAGGTGCGAAAAAATGCCTCGCAGAGAATTTAATCAATACTGCTTTTTTACGTACGCAGATCGAAAAGCTTACTGATTATTTTGATGCAGACGAAGTGAGTGAAATATGGATAACGTTTCCTGATCCGCAGTTGCGGATTTCCAAAGCAAAAAAAAGACTGACACATCCACGATTTTTACGGTTATATCAGCAAATATTAAAACGGGATGGCTTTATTCACTTGAAAACAGACTCTCCCGACCTCTATCTTTTCACAAAAAAAGTGGCTGAACTTTATGATTTGACAATTGTTGAAGATTGTGACAATGTTTACGGCGAACAATTTGTAAAGGAAGAACTAAAAATAAAAACGCACTACGAAAGCCTTGATATTGCCCAAAGTAAAAAAATACATTACCTGAAATTTACATTACCCTTGCAGATAAAAGATATTGATGAAGAACTGCAGCAATTAATACAAAAAGTTGAACAACTGGATTGAAGGTGAAGATTTTTATTACAATGAACAGGGATTTATTGTATTAACTGCCAGGTATCATCTTGACAGGGGGCATTGCTGCGGCAATGGTTGCAGGCACTGTCCTTACAAATACATTAATGTTCCTGAGCCAAAACGTAGTGAATTAGCCTCCCCAACCCCTCCCGAGGAGGGGCTTTAGCACATCAAAAAAAATTGTATCTTTTCGCAAATGGTAAAGAAAATAAGCAATCATAAAAAAGTGCCTTTTAAACCGGAGCAACCCAAAAACCCACAAAAAGAATACAGTTTTTTTGCTGATGTGTTTGAAGTGGTAAGGCAGATCCCTAAAGGGAAAGTAACATCCTATGGGGCTATTGCAGCTTATTTAGGAACCAAACTAAGTGCCCGTATGGTAGGCTGGGCTATGAATGCAGCGCATACCGCAAAACCAAAAATACCTGCACAGCGGGTAGTTAACCGAAATGGTATGCTTACCGGTAAGCATCATTTTGCAACACCTGATGCTATGGAAGCGTTGCTAAAAAAAGATGGTGTTGTTGTAAAGAATGATACGGTAGTTGATTTTAAAACGATATTTTGGGATCCGGCAGAAGCATTAGTATTTTAACTTTTCGCATTTTAACTTTGCCAAAGTTTGGAACTTTGGCAAAGTTTTTAAAACAATAATTCTATTCTTAATGAGCAACTCTATTTTAACCGGCAATGTTTCTTTCGTCAATCATGAAAAAAAGTATATCATCATTGAGTACGAAATAAACGATAAGAAGAAAGTAGTGAACGGCAGTGTTGACGAAAAGCTGTTGAAAACAAAACATGTATTTCATATCGGAGATACGGTGAGTTTTACTGTGGGATTATCTGGCCGTGGAGATAAGATGGTTGCATCGGATATAAAATTTTTATACAACAATGCGCTGGATGTGCTTATCAATAAAGCTAAAACAGAAAATAATTTTACCGGCTATTTAAAAATCGTTGACGATAAATATTTTGTAAAAGAAATTGATAGTTATCTATTCTTTCCTGTAACCATTTCTCCCTGGCAGGTTAAACCCGGCGATGAAGAATTAAATGAAGCGGTAACATTTGCGTTAGACAACCTGGAGAAAAAGGAAAAGATAACCGCATCGCTTTTTACTTTAAAGTTTATTCCGGAATATTACTCAGCCGAAAGAGCCTTAAAAAAGAATGAACCCATTGCAGCTGAAATTTATAAGATCACTGAATATGGTATTTACCTCAATTTATTTGGTGAGAAGGTTCAGGCTAAAATTTTACCTGCAGCACAAAATTTGCCTGACAATTTAAAAGTGGGCGATAAAATAAATGTGCGTATAACTTATTTCAGTAAAACAAAGATTGTGGTTGAGCCTGTTCTATAAATCATCCAGCTCCGATTCGCTTATCTGCAACAGCAGCAGTATTTTAAATTTTGAAGGTGCCGTCATTGCAAATAAAAAAAGTATTATCAGCATCAGTGCCAGGAAGGCGTAATTACCGGTAATAAAGAAACAGATGATGCAGAAAATGGAAGGGCCCTCTAAAAACGCCCACTGCACAATACATGCCTTCTTAGATAGATCAAATTTTTCGCTGGCAGCAGTTTGCATTTCACGTATTTGCATCAGTTTCTTTTTAAAAAAATAATGCCTGCAAATATTCCTCCGGCAGTTAAAGCCAGGGCTGCAACCTGCAAAACGTTATCCAGGTCATGTGCCAAGTGCAAAACTGATTTTGAATAGATAAGATAAATACAAACAGCAGCAAATAATATTTGCCCCGTCATCAAAGCTTTGTGAATGATGTTTAGTAATTGTAACCCTTTACCCTGCTGCATTTCTGTTTAGTTATAATTGTATCAACTTTGCCAAAGTTTTAAACTTTGGCAAAGTTTGTTTAGCTATAATAAGGACTTATCATCCAGTAAACCAATACGCCAGTTACTGCCACATAAAACCATACCGGCCAGGTAATTCTAACTAATTTTTTGTGTTTATCATACTCACCGGTTAATGCACGGTAAGCTGTAAATAAAATAAAGGGCAGAATGACTGCCGCCAAGGGGATATGAGTGATGAGGATAAAATAATAGATCATGCGCAGGTTACCTGCCATGTTCTTTTCATCAATACTTAAAATACCATCTTGGTTAATATCGCCATACTTTGTATCGCCGGCAAGCAAATGGTGGGCTATATAAGAAAGCAAAAACAATACTGATAATGAAATAGCCATCAGCATTATTTTTTTATGCAGCTCGTATTTTTTTTGCTTTACAGTAAAAAGACCGGCCAGTAACAAAACTGCCACCATTGAATTAATAACTGCATTTGCCTTTGCAAATACGTGTACATTAAAACCGAGATCAAGCTGAAGTTTGTACTTACTTAAAAAAACAACAGCAGCAAATACCACGATAGATACTGTATAAATTAAAAGCCTTGCTTTTTTATCATTCTTTGTTAGTGAAGGTTGTAACATAATTATGCTCTTTTTTCCTGTTTGTTTTTTTGCCGGTTAAAAATAATTACAACAATAAATACAATGCCTATTGCAATAAATATCAGAGGCAGTATTGGTATAAACTCCCGGAAAACTGAAGGTTTTTTCCTGTCTTTTTCAAGCATAAGTAATGGTATATCCTGTACCAGTCTTGCCTGTTTTATGGTATCAAAACCATTGTACCAGCCTCTTACAATAAAACTACTGTCGAGTAAAAAAAAATTTTCGGTATGTATAAAAGACGAATCCACTTCGGTATCGGCCAGCCCTGCTTTTAATTCATTGAGGGCAAAATCATAAATCTCTTTTTTATTCCCCGTTACAAACCACCAGCTATCGTGGTTTGCATTATACCGGTCTGCAAAAGCTCTCAGTTGCGGTACGGAGTCATGCTCAGGATCTACACTTATTGAAACGAATTGCACAATGCTGTCGTTCTTTAAAAAAGAATCCTGCAAACGTTTCATGCTCTTTGCAAGGCCAGGGCAAATGCCGGGGCATCTTGTAAAAAAGAAATCAATAACAATAATCTTACCTTGCAAGTCGTATAGTGAAACCTTTTTACCGAGTTGATTTGTAAATTGAATATTTTTTACTTTATGCCAAATGGTGTCTGTTGTAGTTTTGCCGTTTTTTTCAATCACGTCAACTCTTTCAGGCTCAAAATACCGGCGTGGCATGTGTACAGCATCTTTGCTTAGATAATCAACTATTAAATATCCTGCAAATGGCATAACCATTGCAAGCATCAATGCTAAAACTGCTTTCTTATTCATAATCTGTTTTAATGCCGGTGCAAATTTACGGCAATGGAAATCATTTTAGTTATAAAACAAAAAACCATCCCTGCTGTTGGCGGGGATGGTTGATTTTTAATATTTTTTTTAGCAATTAAGGTTTTGCATGTTCATTAACTGCAGGAGTTTGATGTTGTTCTGTTTGAGCCGGACGGCTATGGCCATCTGTATTGCGCAAATTTTTCCAGGCGTTTCCATCCCACAGAAATGCAGCTATAAACCACACAAACAACATAAGCGGAACTACTATTGTCATAATCATATTCCTGATCTCATCACCCAGGTGCATAAAAACAGAAACAATATAATAGGCTTTGGCAAGTGTTAAACCGGCAATCAGCAATTTAGTTGAGATGACCGGAAGGTAACTCCATTTGCCATGCTGGAAGTATAATAAATATCCAAGTGCTAACTCAACAGCAGTTAAGGCTGATAAAACCCAGAATATTTTCCAGATACGCCCTGTACCGGATGCATGTTCCGGAGCATGTGTTATTTCGGGAGAAGATACTTGTGAACTCATAAATTATATTTTAAAAAAGCTGTTAATAATTTTAAACAAGATAAAAGCAAAGAAATACAAATACCCAAACCAGATCTACAAAGTGCCAGTACAATCCTGCTTTTTCAATCATTTCATAATGGCCACGCTGATCAAAATGCCCAAGTTTGGTTTTTAAATACATAACCACATTAATGATAACTCCGCTAAATACGTGGAAACCGTGGAAACCGGTTATACCAAAGAAATAACCACCAAATGCAATTGGGCCAGGTGTTGCTGTCAGTTGTCCGTTGTGCATCACTTCGGGGCCCCAAGGGTTTCTTGTTACTGTGGTTCCCCAATGTTCAATTTGTCCATTTACCAATACAGCATGGTCGCCTGTAATCATGTGCGTCCACTCCCATGCCTGGCAGCCAAGGAATGCAAGTCCTCCAAGAATAGTTAAGATCATATATTTCTCAACGCCTTTCCGGTTCATTTTATGTCCTTCATGTACTGCCAATACCATCGTTACCGAACTGAAGATCAGAATAAACGTCATCAAGCTTACAAATGCCAAAGGCAAATTTGCATGGCCCGCAAATGGGAATGCATTAAAAACATGGTTAGGATCGGCCCAATGGTTTACGCTAAAGCGGATGGTACCATAGCTGATGAGGAATGCTCCAAAAGTAAAAGCATCGCTCATTAAAAAGTACCACATCATTACTTTACCATAGCTTATATTGAAGGGGCTTCTTCCTCCATTCCACCATTTGGTATTTGTTGGTATCGCTGTTGTTGACATAATAGCCTCACCCCAACCTCCCGATTTTTATCGGGAGAACTGCTATGGGGCAGTTTTTAAATTAAAAAATTATTTTCTTTACTTTTAAATATCCGCTAATTTCTCCTCTATTTCCTTCCGCCGCGGCGGAGAGATAGAGGGGGCTGGGCTTTTATCTTATCAATATTAAAAATATCAATAAATATATCCAGAGTATATCTACAAAGTGCCAGTATGTGCTTACCAGTTCAACCGGTACACTGTCGTAGCTCCTTGTTTTTGTGTTGAACGCTTTTGCAAACAACACTATCAATGCTATAAGCCCTCCCAAAACGTGTGCAGCATGTAAACCTACAATTACATACATAAATGAGTAAGATACATTTGCAGTAAGTGTTACCTGCTTAGCCCACAGTTGCTGAAAACCCAGCAATTGAAAAACAATAAAAAGAACTCCTAATACCAGTGTGGTTACTACCAGACTGCGATATTTTTGCATCATCCGCTGCTTAAAAGCTTTTTCTGCCAGATAAATGGTTACACTGCTCAATATTATTGCCGCAGTGCTGTACCAAAAAAACTGAGGCAGATCAAACGTTTGCCAGTTTGCCTGGTTACGCTTAACTATATAAGCACTCGTTAACCCTGCAAACATCATCAGTAAACTGCCAATGCCTACCCACAGGGTAAACTTATGCGGATGAATTTTTTTTCTTTGTTCCATTGCCACTATACTCATATCACTTTATCCCAAATGGGAATTTTTAATTTATTTTTTTTGTACCAAGCTTCATTAATTCTAATTAACTTCATTGGCAAGGATACTTAATTACTATTTTTTTTTAGTAAAAGAAATAATAACTACTCTTGTACTTTTTCTCTTTACTCAACTTTAATTGTGTTTTTGCAAAACACTGTAACAATATTCGCTGCCTGCTCCGCAAGTTTCCCCTTTTCTCCGACGATGCTGAGGACTGGAGGAGAGGTTTGGGCTCTACACCCTGTTAGCAAACAATGCCAGCAAAACAATCATCAAATAAAAATAAGAACTGAACATTACCCGTCTTGCACTTTTTGCATCCATGCGTAAAAACAATAACACACTTACATAAACCATCCACAAATTGCATGCAAGCAAAATAATCAAACTTGTTATACCTGCAATGCCTGTATAATAAGGCACAAATCCCATCGGTATCATCAATGCGCTGTAAATAATACTTTGCATTGCGGTGAACTTTGTGGGGCCCTTATCTGCAGGCAGCAATTTAAACCCGGCCGTTGTATAATCTTTATGTGCCAGCCAGGCAATTGCCCAAAAATGCGGAAACTGCCATAAGAACTGTATGCCAAATAATACCCAGGCTCCGGTCCAACTGATTGGTTCATTACCATAGGCTGCAACCCAGCCAATTAAACAGGGTAATGCACCTGGTATAGCACCAACCAATACAGAAATTGAATTAACTTTTTTGAGTGGTGTGTAAATAAAGCCATATAAAAAAAGGCTCAATAAACTAACCATTGCACTCTCGGTGTTAAAAAATTTCCACATCATAAACACACCCCCAGCACCGGTGATGAAAGCAAAAACACTTGCTTCATTCACACTCATTCTTCCGCTTGCTACCGGTCTTTTAGCCGTACGCAACATTAACGCATCAGATTTTTTTTCAAGTATCTGGTTAATGGCATTTGCCGAACCTGTGACCAGCATTCCTGCAACAAAAAGTAAAAGAACTGATATAAATTTTTCACGAACGTAAAACTGTTCATTGGGTGCAATTAAAAAACTAACCACCGTGCTGAACACCACCATAAAACTTAAAGTGAACTTGATCAGTTGAAAATAATCTTTCACTTTACTTGCCAAACCAAACGATGTTGAATTGGCAATGGTATTTGTTTCTTTATTCATGACCTCACCCTCATTCTCCCGATATATCGGGAGAGGACAGGCATTTATTTATTTTTTTAACTTCAGCAATTAAGCATTTCTACATTTTCACTATACTCTTCTTAATTACATTTTGTAACTCTTCACTTCAATCTCCTCCATTCCCTCCCCTGTCGGGGGAGATAGAGGGGGCTTTAATGTTTCGATTCATCATCTCCAACAGGCACATTCTGCGGTATAAACTCTTTACCATCTTTTGCATAGTCATACGCTCCGCGATGTACTTCTGGAATTTCACCAGGCCAGTTCCCGTGACCGGGGTTGATTGGTGTTGTCCACTCCAATGTATTGGCTCCCCATGGATTTGAATCAGTTACTTTTCTTCCTTTAAACATACTGTAGAAGAAGTTGAAAACAAATAGTAACTGAGCAGCAAAAACTATCATGGCAACAAAACTAATAAACTCATTCAGGCCGCTGAACTGGTTAAATGAGGTCCAGCTTGAAAAATCGTAATAGCGCCTTGGCATACCCGAAAGTCCCTGGTAATGCATTGGCCAGAAAATTAAATATGCCCCAACAATAGTGATCCAAAAATGGATATATGCCAGGGTGTTATTTAAATAGCGTCCAAACATTTTAGGAAACCAGTGATACACCCCTGCAAACATACCAAAGAATGATGCCACACCCATTACAATATGGAAGTGAGCTACCACAAAATAAGTATCGTGTAAATGAAGATCGAGTGCAGAGTTACCCAGGAAGATACCTGTTAAACCACCACTAATAAATAAACTAACAAAACCAATGGCGAATAACATACCCGGTGTAAAGCGGATATTTGCCCGCCATAATGTAGTAAGCCAGTTAAATACTTTAATGGCCGATGGAACCGCAATTAATAAAGTAAGTAATACAAACACAGAACCCAGGAAAGGATTAAGGCCGGTTACAAACATGTGATGCGCCCAAACCAAAAATGCAAGTATTGCAATAGCAAACACAGAACCCACCATGGCCATATAACCAAATATTGGTTTACGGCTGTTTACGCTGATGATTTCCGAACTCATACCCATTGCAGGTAATAAAATGATATATACTTCGGGGTGGCCAAGGAACCAGAACAAATGCTGGAACAGGATGGCACTACCACCTTCGTTTGGTAAAATTTTTCCTGCAACAACAATATCGCTAAGGTAGAAACTGGTGCCCAGATTACGATCGAACAATAATAATATAGCCCCGGATAACAATACCGGGAAAGAAAGAACACCCAGTACAGCAGTAAAGAATAATGCCCAGATAGTTAATGGCAAACGGGTCATGCTCATTCCTTTGGTACGCATGTTAAGTATGGTGGTGATATAATTCAACCCTCCCAACAAAGCAGACACAATGAACATAGCCATACTCACCAGCCAGAAATCCATACCAAGTATACTTCCTGTAGATGCATCCCCCAACGCACTTAATGGAGGATATATTGTCCATCCGCCACTTGCAGGACCTGTTTGAATAAACAGTGAGCAGAACATGATGATAGAAGATAAAAAGAAAAACCAATAGCTAAGCATGTTCAACATAGGCGAAGCCATATCCCTTGCACCAACCTGTAATGGAATAAGAAAGTTTGCAAACGTGCCGCTTAAACCGGCCGTTAATACAAAGAACACCAGTATGGTACCATGCATAGTAACCAGTGCATAATAAAACTCTGGCTTTAATTTACCGCCTGTAGCCCAATGGCCCAGCAAATCTTCCAGCCAGGGAAAAGTGGCTTCGGGATAACCAAGTTGTAAACGGAATATTACAGAAAACAAACCACCTATAATAGCCCAGATAATACCTGTTACCAAAAACTGTTTCGCAATCATTTTATGATCCTGGCTAAAAACGTATTTTGTGATAAACGTTTCATGGTGGTGATGTTCGTGATGTGCTTCGTGTGATACGTGAACATCTGTTTGCTGTAATGTGACTACGCTACTCATATTCTTACTTTTTTTTCGAAAACCGCTTTTAAATTATTTTTTTACAGGTAATAACTGTGATATTTGTTTTGCACTGTCAACAACAACTGGTTGTACCGGATTTTTTTCCGGATACAGCGTATAGTATTCAGACTTCTGTTCTGCTAACCATTTCTTATATTCTTCCATCGTTTCTACCACAATAACCCCTCTCATGGCAAAGTGATTTGCACCGCACAACTGATCGCAGGAAATTTCGAAGTTAAAATCGGGATTACCGGTTTTTTTCTTCATATCTGCCGTGGTAATTTTTGGTGTAAACCACTGCGTGGTTGGTATGCCGGGTACAGCATCCATCTTTAACCTGAAATGAGATAAACCAACATCATGGATAACATCCTGTGAATGGATAACCATTTTAAGCGGTACGCCAACAGGAATATGCATGGTTGTGTTTACATGTATATCATCCCTGCTTGCAGGATCTTCAAAATCTACTCCCAGGTTATTTTTGGCAGTGTATAATTTATAGCTTGTTTTACCCAAAACCTTATCGGCACCGGGATACCTGAATTCCCATGCAAACTGGTGACCGGTAACTTCCACAACAATTGCATCTTTAGGCGCATCGCCTGTAATTTTAAACCAGTATTTTAAACCAAATACAACCAACACGGTAAGGAAAATTGCCGGAACAGTTGTCCATATCAGTTCCAGTTTTGTATTGTGTGGAAAGTAAAAAGCTTTTCTGTCGTCTTTTTCCTGGTATTTAAAGCAAAACCAGAATAATAGTACCTGTGTAAGTATAAAAACAACCCCGGTAATCGCTACCGTTATCATAAACATCTTGTCCAGGCTTTCTCCCTCTACTGATGCGGAGCCTTGTGGAAACAGGGTTTTACCATAATAAAGTTCATTACAATACCAAACACCAATTAAACCAAAAATAAGAAACCCGATCAGCATAAAAGCGTTGATCTTATTATTTTGTTTACGGGTTTTGTCCTCGCCTTTTAAAACGCTTACGTATTCACTGGCTTTTGCAATCTGAAAGATGACTACAAAAATCAGTACTCCTAAAGCTATCATTAAAAACTCCTTCATGATTCAAAGTTATTTTCTGTAAATGTTATTCTAATTTCTTGTTTAAATCTTACTTATATATTCCTTGCTTTTTGTATCAAAAGCACATTTTATTCTTATGTATGGTGAATCATACTCTCTTTTAAGAAAGGATGATTTTTTGCAAGCATTGAATGCTTACTTAAATAATTTCCTGTTCCCCACATGATCAACCCTATAAATAGGCAAGCAGTACCAAATTCAAAAAATCCTAAAGTAAAATGTTCGTGCAATGTACCGGGCATTACCATTTGAAAAAAGTCGATCCAATGGCCAAAGATGATTAAGACTGCCATTACTGTAACCAGGGTCCAGTTTCTTTTTGCTCCCTTCTTCATCAATATTAATAACGGGCATAAAAAGTTTATTATCAGGTTGAAGAAGAAGATTCCTTTATAGGGGCCCGCTTTATCGTGTGTTCCTATTCTTTCAATAAAATATTTTGTTTCTTCCGGCTGGTTACTGTACCAGATAAGCATGTACTGAGAGAACCAGAGGTACGTCCAGAAAACCGAAAATGCAAACATGAATTTTCCCAGGTCATGCAAATGCTCTTCGGTAACGTATTCAAGCTGATTACGGTTTTTTAAATAAATTACAAACAAAGCAATCAGAGACATTCCTGAAACAAATGTACTGGCAAAAGTGTACCAGCTATACATGGTACTGTACCAATGTGCATCAATGCTCATGAGCCATAACCAGGGAATGGTTGAGGCAACTGTAAGGGTAAAAACAACACAATATAACGAAGCCCAAACGGTATTATTCCAAATCCATTTTTTTCCGGTTTCATAATCCATGTGGCCTTTTTTGTCACTTTCCAGGCTAAGGCTGCGCATTTTTCTACCCAAAAACCACCAAAGGAAAATGGTGATAAAGGACCATATTGTAAAAAAGGAAACACTTAAAAAACCTTTTTTACCATTTAAAATATGATCTTTTGCTACAGCGTCTTTATCAAGCCAGTGATAAATATCTGTACGGCC
Organism: Ferruginibacter sp.; assembly: GCA_046596765.1. GTDB lineage: Bacteria > Bacteroidota > Bacteroidia > Chitinophagales > Chitinophagaceae > Ferruginibacter. The sequence continues at coordinate 17,018 of JBKJLT010000233.1, forward strand.
CCCAAATACAATAGCCATTAAAATAACAAAGGTAATAATGCCCAGAATAGGCACGACACTTGAAATTGCTTCGGACACCCTTCTGAAAGCAACAACCCAGCCGGCCATTGCCATAGTAGTAACACAAATAAAAAACATAGCTGCATTTACAACCAATAAAAAGAAAACACTGTTTTGCAAAAGCACCGCCCAAAAACGGGTGCTGTTTACATTTTCGCCATGGCCGGCATGAGCAAACGGATTAAACATTATAAATCCATACAACAATGCTAGTACGCCGGCACCAATCAGGCCATAAGTCCACTTTTTATAACTACCGGGTAATTGAAATTGATGATCCATCTAATCTTTTTTTGTGTTAATCTACTAATATATCGCTCCAATGGAGCTTTGTTATTTCTTTGCAACAGCACTGTCTGCTTTTGCTGTAACCATTGTTGTTGTTGCAGTCGCAGCTTTAGGTTCCAATGTTCTTATATATTGTACAATTCTCCAGCGTTGCTCCCGGCTTAATTGAGATGCGTAACTGCCCATATTGTTTTGCCCATATTCCATCACAAAAAATAGTCTGCCGTCGCTGTAGCCTGGCGATGCCAGAATAATGTTTTTTACACCGCCTACTTTTTCTGCTATCGGGCCATTTGCTTCGGCCTTAGCTCCATGGCAAACAGCACAATTAATATTGAATAATCTACCTGTTTCTTCCAGCTCTTTACCAGTTAAAGGACCTAATGGATTTTTAACCAGGCTGCTTAGGTTAAGCAACCCGTTACTGTCGTTGGGAACATTGAACGGATACAACTCCCCTCTTTTTAAAGTACCGGCCGGAGGCAGGTTATTAAAAAATATTTTATGCCCTGCGCTGTTTGGATCCATTGTAAAAATAGCTGAGTCACGGTATGCATAACTTTCGTAAGCACGGCTGTAGGCCATATCCGGCATATAAATCCTGCCTGGTTCACGTTTATCTTTACAACCGATAAACACAACTGCCATTGATAAAATCAGGGTTGCTATAATTGCGATTTTTTTCATTTCGTATTCTTAAAAGTCTCTTTAATGTCTTTTATTTTATTCGCTTCAATCTTCCCGTTATTCCTTTTTGAGGGTTAGGTGGCCTAATACCCTTTCTCTTCTTTATACAATTTTTGCTCTTTATGATACCTTCCTATCCACCATCCTGTTTCTGCCATCTGCACATTTATTTCCTGCGCACCTGCAGATTGTAAAAAGGCCTGCACTTCTGCATCATTGGTTTTTTCGGTACACTCAATAGCCATTACAAATAAATCATCGGTAGCTCGTGGGTGAAAATGATGTTTTTTTACAAAAGGGGCCAGGTTACACAGGTAACAAAAAGTAAGCACCATACCTACTGCCGAAAACAAAACGGTTAACTCAAATGTAATTGGTATCCAGGCCGGCAAAGCAAAATTTGGTTTACCACCAATATTTAAAGGCCAGTCTTTGGTAAATACCCAACTCATAAATGTAAGTGCTGTGGTAGTACCGGTAATGGCATAAATAAAACCTGCTGTATGCAAACTGGTTTCACGAATGCCCATAGCATGATCTAAACCATGCACCGGAAAAGGTGTATATACATCGTGTATTTTATAACCTGCCTTGCGAACATTTTTCACCGCAGGAAACAAAAGCTTTTCATCATCAAAGGATCCTAGAACAAATTTTTTAATTCCTCCAGCCATAATTTTTAAGCTTTGAGCTGATAGCTATGAGCTATGAGCTTTTTTATAAATTCAAAAACTTTAGTCCTTTTAAAATGCGTCGGCTAGCAGCTAACGGCTTCCTCAATGCGCATGCTCCACTTCATCAATATAAAATTTCTCCGCATCTGCCTTTTCCATTTCTGTCATCTTAACTTTATAATTTTCGCCGCTTGTTTTTAAAATCGCTTTTATCTCGGCTACCGCAATAACCGGGAAGTATTTTGCAAACAGGAAGAAACAGGTAAAGAACAATCCGAATGTACC
>JBKJLT010000304.1:0-10694 GCA_046596765.1 Ferruginibacter sp.
GCTTCAAAATGTTTTTCGGGGTAGCCGGCCACGCCAATGCAAAATTTTGTCTGGCTGGTATTTTTTAAATCTTCTTCCAGGTATATGCCTGCATTCAGGTCGGTAACCTGTTTCAGCAAATCAGTAGCAAATTGATGGCCGCCGGGTTCGGGTAAAAAAGCGGTTTCGTTTTTTGCCGCATCGCCCCGCAAAACCAATACATTGTCAATGCCGAGGTAATTCAGGTTTATCAGCGCATCTTCAGTTTCATTAACACCAAATCCACCACAGATTAAATGGGGCACTGTATCTACACTGTATTTATTCATAATGGCAGCACAAATACTTTCGGTACCGGGCCGCTTACGCACCACTACTTTCTGAAAATTTCCATCAGGCGTTTTTTTAAAAACATGTTCGCTGCGGTGATAGGTTACATTAATAAATGCAGGCTTAAACTCCATCAGGGGGTCAAGATGCTGATATAAAGACTGGATTCCTTTGCCTTTAAGCGGGGGTAAAATTTCAAAAGAAATAAGGGTATCTTTTGCCAGGTTTATGTGCTCTATTACTTTCATAAGTTTTTTAAATAGATGCAAAGATAAACGCTAAATACAAAAAAAAATCCTCGTGTTTACCACACAAGGATATTGGGTGCATTTCAAATTGTTCCAAGGGTTGTTAACCTCCTAAGCCTGTCGAAGGAAAAAAGCTTGCTCAACTTAAAAACTCCAATATGTAGGTTGACAACCCTTTAATAAGCTGCGACAATTTTAAATGCACCGAGGATATTTATGAAATAAAAATTTATTTTTATAATGTACGCTTACATAAAATAGTGATAGTTCTTCCGTTACCATCTAAAAAGTTTACATCTAAATTAAAAATTACTCATATCACACTTTGCCGTTCTTATTGTCACACTCTGTACGGGACCATAATTATTTGTATTATTTGTATAAAAAATATTTAAGCGGAAATATACGGTAATGATCAATCCATCCCCCCAAATCCAACTTGTATAGCTTCTGCTTATAGATTGATCACTATTACTGGAAGGAAAACTGGCTATATTTTCGATGACTGAAAAGTTAGCAGAGAACGATCTTTGAAGATCATAACGTATGATATTTGTTTCTCCTGTTGCTGTCCAGTTAATTAATGCTGTAGCCACCCTGCATCTACCCCATCTTTTCCACCCCCCGTCTTGAGCAGTAAATGAAACTAACTGATATGGGGATAAAGAGTTCTGCGTATTGGAGTTCATTTTGTTTTGCTGTATTGTATTTAAATTTGATGCTTCCGCAGGAATATCATTTTGTTTGCTACAAGCGGCAAAAGAAATGATGGCTAAGAGAGCCAAAAGATAATGTTGCTTTTTCATTTTTTTTGTTTTAAAGGTTGATGAAGTTTACTGTTTATTTCAAGTGTAAAATAGCCGGTATGTAAATAAAAAAAAGTGTGAAATAAGTAGTAGGCATGTAAATAAAAAAACCATTGATTGTTTAACCAATGGTTATAAGCTGATGAAAAAAACTTTTATTTAAAAACGGAAACCTATGCAAAGGCCCGATCTTAAACCGCCCCATGGGCCTTTAAAATCCATAGTGGCACCTGTGCTGTTTACATTGTAGGTAAATTTTGTAAGTGGTATGTCCAGGGCAGCAAGTTCATCCCTTAATTCCTGTTGCTCAACTGCATTCATATTTTTTTGGCCGCTTAAGGTTCCTTTTGAGCTTCCGTAATTGGGGCCAAGTATCCACCAATCCAGGTATATTTTTTTACTTAGTTTAAATTGTGCGCCAATCATCAACCCTCCGGTTATGCCGGTAAGTTTTCCACTCATCGGAATCATTTCTTTTTTTCCGCCATTATCATACTCAATGGGTACATTGGCACTATAACTGGCTATATCGGCAAAAAGGCCCATGTAAAACCCTCTAAATGCCCCCTTCTTACTAAAATAATATCTCACTTCGGGCATAAAAGCAACATTGCCCACTTTTAAATTGTTTATCTGGCGTTCAGTATCCGGATCATCGGCCAGGTTAATAAATGTGCTTTTTAAAGGAATGCTTCCTTTAGGCATAAACCTAAAAGTGCCGGCCACCGTTACTTTTCGGGCAACAGCCCGTTCGTATTGCAATGTTACATTCTTTAAAGCCAAAGCAAACAGGTTTAGCTTCACTACGTTTTTTGATTCGGTTACTTTTTCTTCGTCCCCCTGCGCAAAAAGGCCCACTGTAGCTAATAAGGATAATAGCAACAGAAAAAGATTTTTCTTCATTTTAGTTTTGGTTTAGTTAGTTAAGTAAATCGTAATTAGCCTCTTAAAAATAAATAAGTTTTACGCCTATCAATTTTGTAATACACCCAATTAAATGTGTTAAATCACCCTTTCGTGTTTAAGGAGTTAATAAAGTTTCGTAACTGTTTTAGTTTCCTGTGCAAGGGAACAGAGGTGCCAAAAAAAACCATTGAGTGATTAACCAATGGCTGTAAGCTAATGAGCATATTTTTTATTTTCCGTTGACAACTCCCTTTAACAAATTAATAAATTGTTCCTGACCACTCCTGGGTAATATGTTCTTCCGGAGTACTAATGTTAGTTACAGAGAAACTGAGTACCCCCGAACCCCTGATACCTGTGTAAGCACCCGTTCCTTTAGATATTTTCCATGTGCCAATACCTGTAGCAGTTGATGGGCCAGTAATGGTAACATCACTATGCGTTTTTGCAGTAATGGTTCCGTTGGCATAAGTGAACGTTACCTGGCTATGCGTCTTTTTTCCGTTGAATGAATATTCTTCTAAAAAATCTCCGGAGGACAGCGAAAAGCCTGTAGAAGTAAATGCCCCTGTATTTACATTTGCATTTACTGATGCATCGATAGAAAATGTAACCTGCGCATTTACCTTGTTTGTAAAAGCGAACATAGTTGCTGTAAAAAGTAATAGTACCGGCAGCATTTTTGTAAACATAGTTTTTTTCATGTTGATTGTTTTATTGGTTAAAAATGTATTCATTAAAATTGGGAATTTTTCAATAAAAAATTCGTGTGAAAAAAGTAGTAGGCAACTGCTTCGGAAATTTAATGCAAATATTGAAATAATGAACAGCCGGCTTGTGCATGTTGCTATATACTTCACCTGAATATTTACACACTCATTTTGTAACATTTATATAATTAAACTACCGCAGCCCGGCCTTCCTTAATGCATCATGCTTGTTGCCGGCGTGTAGTTTCTCGTAAATATTGCGGATATGAGTACGTACGGTTTCAACAGAAATAAATAATTTTTCGGCAATATCTTTATAGCTGAATCCTTTGGAAAGCCAGTGCAATACTTCTCTTTGTCTGTCTGATAAATCTTCTTTTGAGTCTTTATAATTATTTTCCTGCTGAAAGGCATTCACCACTTTACGGGCAATTTCGTTGCTCATAGGGCTACCACCTTTTCTAAGATCATTAAGTGCCTGTATTAATTTTACAGCTTCGGTATTTTTTAAAATGTACCCCGTGGCACCGGCCTTTAGTGCTTTAAAAACTTTATCAGCATCATCATAAGCACTTAGCACCATTAATTGAATTTCGGGGCGAAGGGGTTTCAGCCAGGCAATAAAATCAATGCCCGACTTACCCGGTAATTGAATATCTGTTAATACCAATTCAATAATATCGCCCATTCCTTTTTCAAAATATTGTATCGCTTCTTCTGCCGAGGCAAAACTTGCCTGCAGATCAAACTCGCCCGAGCCGGCAATTAAGGCCGTAAGGTAATTACGTATCTTCTCATCGTCTTCTATAATAATTATGGGAGTCATTAACATTAAAGGTATGTTTTTGTGTACAGCCAGGCTGTGTGAAATAAGTAGTAGGCAGCTTTAAACAACAAGACAATATTTTACAGCTGTGCCATGCTGCTGCGGCAACCACTCAATGCTGCCGCCAATATCTGTCATCCGTTTTTTCATGTTGATTATTCCATTGTTTCCAGGTTTATTGATATTTAAATCAATCCCCACTCCGTTATCTGTTACGCTAAAGCAACAGGCGCTTTCCACCATTTCCATTTTCAGTTCTATACATTCTGCGCCTGAATGCTTCAAGGCATTATTAAGTGCCTCCCTGGTTACCAGGTATAAATTTCTGCGTTCTGCATTACTCAGTTTTACATCAGGTATCGTTTCCGGAAAGTAAATATTAAACCGGACACCCATCGGCTCAAAATACTGATACGATTGCTCCCTGATATAAGCCAGCAAATTTTCAAGTGTATCATTTTGTGGATTTAGTGCCCAGATGATCTCACTCATTGTTTGCACTAACTTTCGGGATGAGATTCCTATTTTATTAATATCTTTTTTTAATTCAGCCGAATCTTTTTGCTGTGTTTGAATCAGTTCGCTTAGCAAAGCAATATGTGTGATGCCGCTGCCAATTTCATCATGCATATCGGCGCTGATACGGTTACGTTCATCATCTACAGCAATTCGTTTTTCCAATAACTGCAGTTTTCTTTTTACTTTCAGTTGCGAAACCCGGTAAGTAATAAAAACAATTGCCGCTATTAAAAGCAAAGCAAGCACAACAACAAACCAGGGGCGTTTCCAGAAAGGAGATTGTATAATGATGTTGACCATTTCTTCATCGCTCCACACACCATTTGCATTGGATACTTTAAGCTTTAATGTATAATTGCCGGGAGGAAGATTTTCATATCTGGCCGATCGGCTATCAGCCACAACCCAGCCTGCATCCCATCCCTGTAAAGTATATTGTATGTTATTAGCTTCGGGCCTTGTGTAATCTAATGCAGCAAACTGAAAGCCAAAATCATTTTTATCGTAAGGAACCGTAATGCTTTGATGTAATTGAAAAGCTGAATCTTTTTGAAAAACGGAATCGCTTATTTCAATACGGGTAATGGCTGCAACAGGTTTTATATTTTCTTTACTCACCTGGTCGGGTTTAAACCAGTTAAACCCCCTGATGCCGCCGAAATAAAAAATACCGGTGCTGCTTTTATAAAAAGACTGTGTATTAAACTCGTTGCTTTGTAAGCCATCCTGGAAAGAATAATTTTCAAAAGTTTTATTCTTTGTGCTGAAAAAACTTAATCCCTTGTTTGTGCTTATCCATAAATTACCTGCAGCGTCTTCGAGCGAACCATATACATAACTATTTGCCAGGCCATCCTTCTCATTCCATACCTTATAAGCATGGGAAATTGTATTAAAGTGAATCAATCCTGTACCACTGCCAATCCATAGATATTCAGCATTTTTTTCATCAATTCTTATACTGCGTAGATCAATACCATTTAAAAAAGTATTCGCCTGTTTATAACTATTGCCTTCGGGTATTAACTGGTATAGGCCATGACCTGGCAAGGTTGCATAAATAGTTTTGTCAGCCGTTTCCACAACATCAGTTGTTACCGAACCAAGGGCGCCACTATTCCTGAAATAATACCCTTTATATTTACCACTCTTTTCTTTAACCACTTTGATTATGCCCAGTAAAGTTGCTGCCAAAAAATCGCCGTTGGCAAGCTGTACCATTTTATAAACAAAGTTATTTCTTAGGGGATATAATTCAGGAAGATCCTGTATTACAATCGTTTCAAAAGACTTTCCTTTTTCATGAAACATGGAAATGCCGCCACTGCTGCCAATCCACATGTTTCCATTACGGTCTTTCAATATACTGCCCACAATATTTCCAGGCAGGCTGTTTTGTTTTCCGTTTTCATGCCGGTAATTTATTAAAGTCTGCAATGCAGGATCAAAAATATTTAAGCCGCCTGTATGTGTGCCAAACCAGATTCTTCCTGTTGAATCTTCAAAAAAACATTTGGTGAAATAATCGTTCAATATCGGAAAATCTCCCTCGGATAAAGGAAATAAATTAAACTTCGGTTGTTTCAAATCAAGCTTTACCACACCTGCACCATCCATGCCAATCCATAAATTTTCGTTGCGGTCAATAAACAGGCAGGTGGTTAAATCAAATGGTAATGATTTTATTTTTGAATTATCGTGATGATATTCATGCAGGTGGCTATTTTTTTCGTCGTAGTAAAACAAGCCGTTGCCCCTTGCCGTCATCCACAGCCGTCCATAGTTATCGGTGATACCATCAAAAGAATAAAACGACGTTCTTGTTCCGTCTATAATTTTTGGAATTGTAACCGGTGGAATGCTTGCGCCATATTCATAAACCAGTTTTTCATCGTAGGCTAATATCCGTCTGTTTTTTTCAAAAAAAACAGCATGGGGAGCATCTGCTGAAAGTTGTATTGAATATTTACCCGAAAGCATATTGAAAACAATAAATGGATCTGTTTTACTTCCAAATTTTACCCAGATATTTCCTTCGTTATCAACATTTGTGTAGTTCAAAACAATTTTTGATAAATCGGTTTTATAAGGCAACGGATATTTAGTGAGTTTGGCGGTAGTGATATTGTATGCCACAACTCCTTCCATAATATTGAACATCCATATATTGTTATTATCTAAACCTGCCAATCTAAAAGCAACATTGTTAAATTCATTCTTATCAAAAATCTTTACCCTTATTACCCGTTCTTTTATAAAATCCCATTTATAAATACCGCTCTCGTTACAGAACCATATATTTCCGCTTTTATCTTCCTGCATTTTGCCTCGTACAAAATTGTTCACCACATCCTGCTCAGATTGGGGAGCATATTTAAATGTTTTCAAAATACTTCCGTCGTAGCGGCATAAGCCATCGGCGGTACCAAACCACATAAATCCCTTCTTATCCTGTGTAATGCTATAGACAGAACTGTGCGGCAACCCTTCATTAACGCCCAGGTTTTCAAAACGGGGTATCAGTGTTTGAGCGGTTGAACAATAACCGGCACATACATAAAAAAAAATAAGCAGAATTTTTTTCAAATGGTATGGTTGAATATAAATATAGGCTATTGTATTTTATTAAATTAGTTATCAGCACATAAACTGTTAAGAATTGTTATGCTGTTCTTCATTTGTTTCAATCGCCTTACTTTTGTTGCTAAATAATTTACGTTGAGTTTAACCATACATACCAAAGACCTTGTAAAAGTTTACGGCAGCCGCACTGTTGTGGACCATGTTTCTTTTAATGTAAAGCAGGGCGAAATTGTGGGTTTGCTGGGGCCAAATGGTGCTGGCAAAACAACATCCTTTTACCAGGTTGTTGGTTTGGTAAAACCAGATGAAGGCGAGGTTTTTTTAAACGATATCAATATTACCAAACTGCCCATGTATAAACGGGCACAAATGGGTATTGGCTACCTGCCGCAGGAGGCAAGTGTGTTTCGAAAGCTGAGTGTTGAAGATAATATTATGGCAGTATTGGAAATGACCAAACTGAGTAAGGCAGTACAAAAGGAAAAACTGGAAACCCTGCTTGATGAATTTAACCTGCAGCGGGTGCGTAAAAACAACGGCGATACGCTAAGTGGTGGAGAACGACGCAGAACGGAGATTGCCCGTGCACTGGCAGTTGACCCAAAATTTATTTTATTAGATGAACCCTTTGCAGGTGTTGACCCCATTGCAGTTGAAGATATACAGGCCATTGTTGCAAAATTAAAATTCAGGAATATAGGCATACTGATAACAGATCATAATGTTAATGAAACCCTCTCCATTTGCGACCGTGCTTATTTACTTATTGATGGAAAAATATTTACCCACGGCACAGCCGAAGAACTGGCCAATGATGAACAGGTGCGCCGTTTATACCTCGGTAAAAATTTTGAATTAAAGCGTAAGGATTATTTGCATGATGAAGCTGCCCGATAATTATTTATCTTGAGGGATAAATGAAATTTCTTTCCCCCGCCATATCTAAATTAGCCCGCATGCGTTTGTGGCGCATCGAAAACTGGAGCAATCACCCGGTAGCTGCACAGCGTGAGGTTTTACAGGAACTGGTTACCGCTGCTCAATACACCGAGTTTGGAAGAAAGTACAGTTTTTCAAAATTATTTTCACTGCGGGAATTTAAAAAGAAAGTGCCTATCCATGAGTATAATGATCTGAAGCCTTACATTGAACGAATGATGAACGGCGAGGAAAATATTTTATGGAACACGCCTGTAACCTGGTTCGCAAAATCTTCGGGCACCACATCCGATAAAAGTAAATTTATTCCCATCAGCGAAGAGAGCCTGTATGATAACCATTTTCAGGCCAGCAAAGATCTGCTTAGCAATTATTATAAAAATTTTCCTTCCAGCGATCTGTTAACCGGTAAAGGTTTGGTTGTAGGGGGCTCCCACCAGATCAGCAGGGTAAATGACAATATTCAGTATGGCGACCTCAGTGCGGTGTTGATGCAGAACTCTCCTTTTTGGGGGCAATGGATACGAACACCCGAACTCAGTGTTGCCCTGCTGGATGAGTGGGAAGATAAAATTGAAAAGCTGGCACAAATTACTGCCGAAGAAAATGTAACCTCATTGGCAGGCGTACCAACATGGACATTGTTACTGTTAAAACGTATCCTGGAAATTAAACGGAAATCAACCATAAAAGAAGTATGGCCTAATTTAGAATTATATATCAATGGCGGCGTTTCTTTTGTGCCTTACAAAGATCAGTTTGATAAAATAATCGGTGGCAAAATAAATTACCTGGAAATATACAATGCCAGCGAAGGGTTTATAGCAGCACAGGTAAGTCCTGATGATGAGGGGATGTTATTATTTACAGAGCATGGTATTTTTTATGAGTTTATGCCTGTTGAAGAATATGGAAAAGAGAATCCATCAACAGTAGGGTTAAAAGGTGTTGAGGCAGGTAAAAATTATGCCCTTGTGATGAGTACTACCGGCGGTTTATGGCGCTATTTAATTGGCGATACGGTACAATTTACCAGCATCAATCCATACAAAATAAAAATTACCGGCCGGCTTAAACATTATATGAATGCCTTTGGCGAAGAAGTGATTGTTGATAACAGCGATAAAGCCATTGCACATGCGGCAGAAAAAACAAATGCCGTAGTTAATGATTACACCGCTGCCCCGGTTTACTTTACAGAAAACAGCAACGGGGCACATGAATGGCTGATTGAATTTGAAAAAGAACCTGATGATTTTAATAACTTTATTTTTGAACTGGATGACTGTTTAAAAAATATAAACAGCGATTACGAAGCCAAGCGCCATAAAAACATTGCTTTGCGGCTGCCCATTGTTCATAAGTTAAAAAAGGGCTCATTTACAGAATGGCTGCGTAGTAAAGGAAGGCTGGGCGGCCAGCATAAAATACCCAGGCTTAGTAATGAAAGAAATATGCTGGAAGAAATACTCGCAATAAAAAATATCGGAAATATTTAAAGTTTTGGTTTTATTTTGAGGCACAGAAATTATTTATCATGAAATTATTAGAGGGAAAAAAAGCCATTATAACCGGCGCCGCCCGTGGCATTGGTGAAGCCATTGCAATAAAATTTGCTGAACAGGGTTGTAATGTGGCTTTTACATATGTTAGCGACGGCAGCGCAGAAAAAGCGAAGGCACTGGAAGAAAAATTAACTGCTATGGGTGTTAAAGCAAAAGCTTATAAAAGTAATGCCGGCGATTTTGCTGCTTGCGAAGTTTTTGTAAATGATGTTTTAAAGGAATTTGGTACGCTTGATATTTGTGTAAACAATGCAGGTATTTCAAAAGATAATTTATTACTGCGCATGACGCCTGAGCAATGGGATGATGTGATGCAGATAAACCTGAAAAGTGTTTTCAACATGACCAAACAGGTAATAAGGCCCATGATGAAAGCCAGAAGCGGCAGCATTATAAATATGAGCAGTATTATTGGCGAAATGGGTAATGCAGGCCAAAGCAGTTATGCTGCCAGCAAAGCTGGTATCATTGGTTTTACAAAAAGTATAGCTAAAGAATTGGGCAGCCGCAACATCCGTTGCAATGCCATAGCACCGGGCTTTGTTGAAACCGATATGACCACTTATTTAAAAGAAGGCGAAGCTGCAGATAAATACAAAGCAGATATTCCTTTAAACAGGTTTGCCAGCACTGAAGATATTGCCAATGCGTGTTTATTTTTAGGCAGCAATTTGGGCAGTTATGTTACCGGCCAGGTACTCAGTGTTTGTGGTGGATTAAATATATAATAGTGAATTTTTAAACTTCAGTTATTTAGATTTTACAAATTTATTACACACGAAAATGTATTCTTGGAGTAAAACAGCCTTTCTTTGCCACTCAAAATGAAAAAGGCATTATCTATATTATTACTGGTTATAACAATAGCATATATAATGCCGGTAAATTATAGTGCTTTTAATAAAGATAGTATCTCACTAAATACTGCCGAAAAGAACTGCGACGAAACCTCCGAAATTAAAAAAGATAATAAGAAAGAGGTTTTTAATAATAGTAATGAGCAATCTACTGTAGCATTTACAAAGCCAGCAAGCTATTATATGCAACCGCTTTTACTTTCTTCTTTTACCGGTTTTGTGGAAACACCCCCTCCTGATTTTTTATAAGATACTTTCTTATAAAATTGCTTTAAGCCTGATTAGGGCTTAACTTTCGCTGCCATTCTCATAACTAATTTTTACATGAAAAAGAAAACCAACCCGGTTTCACGTGTGTTGAAACTGTTATCTCTTGAAAAAAAAGAAATTTATCAAATATATTTTTATGCCATCCTTTATGGTATT
>JBKJLT010000468.1:0-5460 GCA_046596765.1 Ferruginibacter sp.
AGGGATATTATTCCCTGTGTAATTACCGGCACTAAAAAAGCGATGCCCATCAACAAAAAATTCTTTTTATTACCCGTAAGATTAAAAATGCAGTTTTTACCAGCCGAAACTTCAGCAGATAAAACGGTTACTGAATTAAAAGAAAAAGTGCGTGATGAAATGATTAAAGTTTACAGGGAAGTTTAGGGATTAGGAGTTTAGGGATAAAAAAACAGAATACATAAACTAAACTTCTAATCTGCTAAACGATTTACAAATCATAAAAATACCTTGTCCTGTTTATTTTCAAATCACGTAATAAACCAGATTTGGGGCTGATGCTGATATTGAATGAACGATACCTTCCAACGGGCGAAATATTGATAGCCATTTGCCAGCAATGCATTTCACGGGTTAAGTACATACTGATAAGTCCCAGTTCTTTCTCTGTAATATTATAAGAGCCATTTATCCCTATCTGCCATTTAGGGGTAAGGTTTAAAGAGCCTGTCCAGCTTACATTTTGTGTAAATGACTTTTTGTATCCTGTTCCAAAACCATTGGGAACACGGTTGTAGTTTAAGGCGTATTGAAAACTAATGCTCCAGGGAATATTAAAATTTGCATACTCACCGGGATTGTTACTGATATAGGCAGCTTCCTGCTGGTACTCATTGAGCGGTAAGCCAGAAATGGGATTAAGCTGGCTGTTTTGCTGCAGGTTCTGAATAGGTAATTTTTCATTTTTATCTCCACCCTTAAACTGGCTTTGGAGTGCTACGTTTGCACTGGTAATTTTGCCCAATGCCAGTTTTTGTTTCCATGCATATTTATTAATAAAATTTCCGTTGCTGTTGGTTGCGTAAGGTACCATCACTGCGCCTGCCGATATGCTGATTTTTTCAAAAAGATTTGTACGCATGTTAATATTAAACGGACTCAATTTAAAAGAATCAAGTAAAAAATTATAGCCACTGGTAATACCTAACCCATCCAGTAAGGTTATTTTTTTAACAGCATCTGCACTGGTATCTTTTTTGTTACGCACTTTCATCTGCAGGTTATTATCAATTCCAAAACTTAAACCACCAAACCTGCCTTCGCCAAAAGCACCAAAAACACTTCGCTCATAAAATGAATACCGGCTTTTGTTGCCGGCGGCATCTGTTTGTGTGCTGTACCAGTTCTGGCGGTTCATATCAGGCTTATAGTTGGCCGAAAGCGATGGCCTTATCTCGTGCCTGATGGCCTGCACTTTCCTTTTCTTTTTAAAAGTGTACATACCAAAAATACGCGTGGTAACACCCAACCCGAAATTCATTTCACGTGCTGTATAAAACCCTTTGCTGATGCTTGTATCCAGCTTTTGGTTAGTGCTGTTCCATTTGCGTACAAATTTTTCCTGGTACCATCTTTCTACATAACTGATACTGGGCGCAATTTGAAAATTACCTATCTGGGGCAATGACAATGAGATGGGTATATTATGATTTGCACCCCATTGATAATTTTTTGTAAACTCGCCAAAGAAATTTCCCAGGGTATCATAAAACGAAGACAGGCTGCGAACATTTGTATTTAAAGCAATGCCTAGGTTTTCGTACCATTTATAAGCACCAATTACTTCTTTACGCCTGAAAGGATACAATGTGTTTACATTAAATCCAATGTCCGGTAAATTGATATTCCACAATTTACTGTTCGTATTCTGGTTATGATTACCACTGATGTTTAAATTAAAAGGTTTGTCTTTCCATATTTTGGAATAGGTTACGGAAGAGTTTAACTGGTTTTGAAAATTGCGTTGCGGACTGTTTGGCACTGCAGAATTGAAACCACTGCTGCCTGCATTTAAGCTGGCATTAAAACTTACGCCCGGCCTGGCTTTGCTGTCGGAGCTATGGTTCCAGCGCACATTAAAATTTCTTGCACCGGATTTATCGAGGTCACGCAAATGCTGCACATCCAATGTTAGGCTACCTTGGTAATGATAACGCTTGTAATATCTCGGGCTCAGGTTTGCCGTCCATCCTCCGTATGAATAAATGGTTCCCCGCAAAACAAAATCCCACTTTTCATTTATTACTTTATAATACCCCAATCCTTCCAGTGCCAGGCCCAATTGCTCATTGGCTGTAAAGCTTGGCGCCAGAATACCTGAACGCCTTCCGGTTTTTAATGGAAAAATACCAAAAGGCAGATAAACAGGAATGGGTACATTTTCAAACTCGGGATGAACCGGCCCTGTTATGGCCATTTTTTTATTAATGAATTTAAATTTTTTACTTACAAAAGAAAAATGCGGCGTATCTAAATTGCAGGTGGTAAACTGCCCACGGTAACCGTAAAAAATATCCGGACTAACTTTTTTTATTTTCTCGGCATGAAAATATATTTCTCCCTGTTGCGTGTAGGTACTTTTTGTAATTCCCTTCAGCGTTTTCATATTGAAAGTAATGGAATCGCTTTTCGTTTTAAAGTCGGCCTGGTTAAATGTAGGGAACGAAATTACGTTTCCGTTACTGTCTCTTACAAGATAGGCACTCACAAGACTCGTGCGTTGGTCAAATTCTATCCTGGGTGCATACAACTCGTTATCGGAATATTTTACGCTCGTTTGTTTACCGTACAGTATTATTTTTTTACCGGGTATATCCATCACCATTGAGTCATCGGCATGATAAACAACCGGTGCATCCAATGCGTCTTTTGATGGCCGGTAAGTAAGCGTATCTATCTTCGTTACAATAGTTGTGTCTGCAATTTTTTTAACAGCAACAGCTCCGGTTAATACATTGCCTTTTATTTTTTGAGAGTCTGTTTTATTTACAGGAATTGTATCAACAGTTAAAAAACTGTGAAAGTATGATGTATGAAAACCGCTGGCACTGCAATACAGCGTTACAGCGAATAACAGCGGTATCAATGCCAAAACCAATATATTTTTTGCCTTACCTTTGTTCAGTTGGTTCATACTTAAGATTGGCAAAAATAGCCATTATAACAGAATGAATAGGTGATTAATTACTAACCCCGATTAAACGAGTAGAACATGCCAAGGAACAAAGTGCCTTTTATTTTTCTTTTTGCTGCTTTGCATTTGTTAATAATAAATGAATTACCTGCCCAAACGCCTAAACTTATAAAAACAATCATTGTGGATGCTGGCCACGGAGGCACCGATGTTGGTGCCAGCGGCCAATATGAAAACTCCTTACGCTCAAAAGAAAAAGATGTAACCCTTGCTATAGCATTAAAACTGGTAGGTGAATTAAAAAGGCAAATGCCTGATGTTAAAGTTGTTCCAACACGCACAACAGATATTTATCAAACACCAACAGAAAAAGCAAAGATTGCGAATGAATTTAAAGGTGATCTTTTTTTATGCATACATGCCGACAGCGGACCTTTAAAAACAGGCAGAAGACAAACCGGCACCAGGATGGTTACCCGTTACAAAATATCTTACATAAAAAAGAAAAAGAAAAAAATTAAAGTAAGCACACCTTACGAAGTGGAAGAACCGGTTTATGAATATTTTAAAATGCCCCTCACCCGTGCCGGAACCAGTGTATGGATATTTGCTGCACATAAAACCAGTGATAAATTAAAAGCCATCATGGGTGGTGATGAAAACTTTGAAATTGAAGCAGGCGGGGTTGATACCTTGGACACTCCTTTTGATTTTAACAGTCGTGAGGGTAAAATTATAGCAGCCATTTATGCCAAAAGATACCAGGAAAGAAGTGACCGCCTGGCAACATTTGTGAATGATGAGGTGGAAAACACAGGCAGACCGGCTTTGGGTGTAAACCAACGGCAAAAAGGTATTTGGGTTTTACAGGCAACCAATATGCCGGCAATTTTGGTTGAAACGGGTTTTATTAATAACCCCGAAGATGAGCGCTACATCAACGATGAAAAAGGACAGCAGGAACTTGCCGAAGCCATTACTAAAGCTGTAAAACGTTACAAAGCGCAGGTTGAAAGCCTGAATAATAATACGCCGCCGCCTGTTGCATCAAACGATAAAAAACCTGTTGCCACTGCTTTAACTGCTTATGATGGAAGAGCAGTGAGGGATATAAAAACGATAAATATTAAAAACAAAAAAATAAGCGTGGATTTGTATGATGACGGTGATATAGATAATGATATTGTTTCGGTTTATTTTAACGGAGTAGCAGTGGTTTCAAAAAAAACTTTAAGTACAAATCCACTTTCGCTTAACCTTACCATAGAACCCGGCAAGCCCAATGAATTAATATTATTTGCCGAAAACCTGGGTACCATTCCTCCCAATACTGCACTGATGATCATTAATGATGGTTCAACCCGGCATGAAGTTCGTTTATCATCCGATATGAAAAATAATGCCGAGGTAAAGTTTGAATTGAAGAATTAAGCTAATTTTGGGCTGGCTTAATAATTTCTTAACGCCATTATAACTAATTATGAAGATCTCGAACGAAACAAAAATAGGTGCCTTAACAGCCATTGCTATAGTCTTATTGGTACTCGGTTTCAATTTCTTAAAAGGGAAGACCTTTTTTGGAAAAAGCCATAACCTTTTTGCAAAATACACCAATGTTCAAGGCCTTGCAGCATCAAATCCCGTGGTGATAAACGGCCTGCAGGTTGGTACAGTTTACAGTATTACTACCGATAAAAACATGAAGGAGATATTGGTGAACATGAACCTGACCAAGGATGTTAATATTCCTACCAACTCAATCGCCATTATCAAAGCATCGCTGCTGGGCACCACCAGTGTAGAAATTACATTGGGAAATACACAAACTTATATCCCTAAAAACGGGTACATACCCACAGAAGCCTCGGTTGGTATTTTTAACGATGTATTAAGTAAGGTAGATCCGGTTCTCTACCAGGTGACCAAAGCAGTAAAATCCATAGATTCTATATTGGCGAGTGTTAACCACATTCTTGACCCCAATGCAAAAAACAATATCAGCGGCACCCTTGCCAATTTAAATAAAACAACCGCAAACCTTATTGGGGCATCTGCTTCGTTACAGACTTTATTAAATACACAAACCGGTGCGTTGGCCGGTACTTTAAATAACCTGAACTCTTTTACCGCCAGTCTTGATAAAAACAGCGGTAAGATAACCAGCACGCTGAATAACCTTGATAAAACTGCTACCAATCTTTCTCAACTCGATCTGCAGAAAACAGTAACCTATTTAAACAATACTATTGGCGATTTAAAAACTGCAATCGGTAAACTAAATTCCAACACGGGTACCGCCGGGTTATTGTTGAACGATACCCGGTTTTATAATAATCTTACAGCCACAGCCAATAAGCTTAACTTATTGATTGATGATATAAAGACAAATCCTAAACGATATATCAATATTTCTGTCTTTGGCAAAAAGAATTCTTCTCCGGGATTATTGGTTCCTTTACCTGATACCGTGAATGCGCCATATCTTAAAAAATAAAATTTTACCATTC
>JBKJLT010000519.1:0-9449 GCA_046596765.1 Ferruginibacter sp.
ATGAAGATTACCAGAATTTTTATAAAGAATTATATCCGTTTGGTGAAGCGCCATTGTTCTGGATACATTTGAATGTTGATTATCCATTTAACCTTACCGGCATTTTATATTTCCCAAAAATTAAGCAGAGCTACGAAATACAGAAAGATAAAATACAACTGTACAGCAACCAGGTTTTTGTTACCGATGAGGTTAAGGAAATTGTACCGGAATTTTTAATGCTGATGCACGGGGTGATTGACAGCCCTGATATTCCGCTGAATGTGAGCCGAAGTTATCTGCAGGGCGATCCGAATGTGCGGAAGATAAATGCCCACATCACTAAAAAGGTTGCTGATAAATTAGAAGAAATATTTAAAGCCGACCGTAAGCAGTTTGAAGAAAAATGGGAAAGCCTTGGATTGTTTGTTAAGTATGGTATGATGACGGATGATAAATTTTTAGAGAAGGCGAATAAGTTCCACGTATTACAAACGGCCCCCTCTAACTCCCCCAACGGGGGAGGACTTACCGAAGCGAAGTTCTACACTTTAGAAGAGTATAAGTTAGCAACAGAAACCCTTCAAAAAAATAAAGATGGTAAACTGGTGATATTATATACAACAAACCCCGTGCAGCAGGATGCTTATATACAACAAGCTGCAGCAAAGGGTTACATAGTGGTTAAGTTAGAAACCATTATCGACAATGGTTTTTTAAACCAGATGGAAATGAAATGGGAGAACGTTCAGTTTGTACGTGTTGACAGTGATATTGTTGATAATTTAATTGACAAACAGGAAGGTGGCGATAGTGTGCTGAGTAAGGACGATGAAACAAAATTGAAAGAGCTTTTTGCAGTTAAAAATCCTGAAATAAATGTATCGGTAGAAGTAAAAGGGTTGAGTGCAGATGCGCCACCGGTTGTAGCCACCAGGCCCGAGTTTATGCGCCGTATGAAAGACATGGCGGCCATGCAAGGCGGTATGGGTGCGTTTTATGCCAATATGCCTGATGAGGTTACTTTAACTGTAAATGGTAATCATGCGATTTATAAAACGGTATTGGCCGAAGCGGAAAAAGAGAAGCAGGAAAAACTGGTTCATAATTTAGCAGATCTTGCTTTACTTTCTCAGGGGTTATTAAAAGGAAACAGTTTAACGAGTTTTATAAACAGGAGTGTGGAGTTGATGAGTTAGGTGTCTGGCCACTAAGCAGATTTTTTATTTTGAAAGCATTTAGTATTTCTAAAGGATTTCTGAGTTTAAGGTTGTTAGTAGTGGCCTGACACCTTCAACTCTTATTTTATTTCAAGAATAGATGCCTCCAGGTATTTCATTTTTTTGATGTACCAAGTTTCTTTATATCCTGCTTTTAAAAAGAGTGCTTTATGCAAAGGGTTTACATAAATGATAGTAATCTTGTGTGGGTTTTTTTGTAAACTATCTGCAATATTTTTTACAACCCCACTCATAATAATTTCATCAAAGGGATTGAATAAAAAAATGCAATCCACATCATCAGGTATTTTAAAATAAAAAGCATCGTTATTGATAACTTTAAATTCAAGTGCAGGATTTTTTTGTTTGGTAATTGCCAGATTTTCTTTTGCTGCCTCACACAAATCTCTTGCAAAATCAAGGCCTGTAACCTGCTTAAAACCCTGATGGGCAGCTACGCAGAGGGCACGGCCTTTACCGCAACCTATATCTAAGAAGTAGTTTAGTGGTTTATTGTTAAGAAGTTTAGTGGCATTTAATTGTTTAAACGCTTCCTCAATTAATGTATAGCTTACCGGCATGTAGATGGTGGCGTGTGAAATATCAATACCTTGTTTTTCAAGTTTATACAATTCATCAGCACCGGTGGTATTGATGCCGTATTTTTTTTCGCCGGCAATTTCCTGTTTTATCATTACCCAGGCAATCCTGATATTCCAGTTGAAGGCCAGGAAATAAAAATATTTTATGTAGGTGAGGAATTTCATCATTCGCTGCTGCGCAGATCAATCACTTTTAATTGTAAACTGGTATTGCCGTTCCATTCGTTTTCATCTAAAGTAAAAACAATATCAACAGGCTTTTTAAGGAGGTCAAATTTTTCAGCAAGATTAAAACCTATTCCTGTAAAGGAAAACTTATCCTGCTTTACCACAAAACGTACATGCAGTTCCTTAACAATTTTGGAATAGCCGGTGTCCTGCACATTTTTTACAATAAAAACCGGCCGCATATTTTCTGGGCCAAAGGGTTCCATCTGGCAAATGATGTTGTAAAAATTTGGCGTTAAATCTGCAAATGAAATTTCAGTTTCAATAATTATTTCCGGAATTAAAAGATGTGCAGGAATAGTGGCAGCAACTGTTTCTTCAAACTTACTGGTAAAGGCTGCAACATTTTCGGGCAACAGCGAAAGTCCGGCGGCGGCAAAATGACCGCCATAGCCTAACAGGTATTCTCTGCAGGCATGTATGGCTTCGTATAAATTAAAGCCCGGTACGCTTCTGGCGCTCCCTGTTGCAATACCGCTGCTTTCGGTAAGCACAACGGTTGGCCTGAAATAAGTTTCTATCAGCCTGCTGGCTACAATGCCTACTACACCTTTGTGCCAGTGGTCTTTAAAGACCACTGTTGTTTTTTTATTTTGCAGAGATACATCTGAGTTAATGATTTCCAAAGCTTCGGCGGTAATATTGCTGTCGGCTTCTTTGCGGTCGGTATTATCGCTATGCAGCATTTCTGCAAATGCCAATGCATTATTGTAATCATCTTCAACAAATAATTGCACTGCTTTTTTTGCATCATCCATACGGCCGGCGGCATTTATCCTGGGTGCAATAACGAATACCACATTGTTGATGGATAATTTTTTTTGAATGCCGCCCAGAAATATAAGTGCCTTTATACCAGGGTTAGGAATGCTGTTTATTTTTTCCAAACCATAGTAAGCAAGTATCCTGTTCTCGCCTGTCATGGGTACAATATCTGCTGCAATGGCAGTGGCTACCAGGTCCAGGTAACAGAGATAATGTTCTTCATCAATATTAAGTTCTGTTGCTAATGCGGTTATTAACTTAAAGCCAACACCGCAGCCACAAAGTTCTTTATAAGGATAATTACAATCTTTTTGTTTTGGATTAAGAATAGCAATGGCCGGCGGGATTTCTTCATCGGGTAAATGGTGATCGCATACAATAAAATCAATACCAATTTCTTTGGCGTAGGTAATCAGGTCAATAGATTTAATTCCGCAGTCAAGAGAAATGATCAGTGTAAAATCATTTTCTTTAGCGAAATCAATTCCCATTTTGCTAACGCCGTAGCCCTCACGATAGCGGTGCGGAATATAAAAATCGAGCAGCGTAGATTCATAAATTTTGCACAGAAATTTATACATGCAGGCAACCGATGTTGTTCCATCTACATCATAATCGCCAAATACCAGTATTTTTTCTTTTTTTTCAAAAGCTTTGAGGATACGGGCAACGGCTTTATCCATATCCTTCATTTGCCAGGGATCGTGCAGGCCGCTTAATTGTGGGCGGAAGTATTGTTTCGCTTTATCAAAACTATCAAAACCCCGCTGCACAAGAATACCACATAAAGCAGCATTTATTTTCAGTGATTCCTTTAAGATAGCTGTCTTTGCAGTATCAGCCTCTAATATTTTCCATCTTTTATGCATTTTAATATTTTCTGTCGGTAGTGTAGCGTACCAGTTCTTCCAGCACTTCTTTTACCGGGTTTGCAGGAAAGCTGTTTAAAATCGCAAGGGCTTCATCGCGGTAGGCATTCATTTTATCAGCGGCATATTTTATTCCTCCGGCATCAACAACTGCATCAATAACAAATTTTACCTTTTTCGGTTCTTTGTTTTCATTTTTGATAATGTAAATGAGTCTTCTTTTTAAAACGGCATCAATATTATTCAAAGTGTAAATGAGGGGCAGCGTCAGTTTTTTTTCTTTGATATCATTACCAGTAGGTTTGCCAATATCGTCTTTTCCATAATCAAAAAGATCATCTTTAATTTGAAAAGCCACGCCTACTTTTTCACCAAAAATTTTCATGGCAGCAGTCACGTCTTCATTTTTGCTGCTGCTGTAAGCACCTACAGCACAGGCCGATGAAAGCAGCGATGCCGTTTTATTGCGGATGATCTCAAAATATATTTCTTCATCAAGATTTAATTTTCGGGTTTTTTGAAGTTGCAGCAATTCTCCTTCACTCATTTGTTTTACTGCATCTGAAAGTATATGTAAATGCCTGAAATCGTTATTGGAAGTTGCCAGCAGCAAACCTTTTGAAAGCAGGTAATCACCAACGAGCACAGCGATCTTTTTATTCCACAAAGCGTTTATGGAAAAGAAACTCCGGCGTTCAAGTGAATCATCAACTACATCATCATGCACGAGCGTTGCTGTATGTAAAAGTTCAACAAGGGCTGCGGCCCGGTATGTACTTTCATTTATTTCTCCGTGTAATTTGGCACTTAAAAAAAC
The DNA here is from genome assembly GCA_046596765.1 of Ferruginibacter sp. Classification (GTDB taxonomy): domain Bacteria; phylum Bacteroidota; class Bacteroidia; order Chitinophagales; family Chitinophagaceae; genus Ferruginibacter. The sequence continues at coordinate 4,481 of JBKJLT010000519.1, forward strand.
AAACATAGGCCTCAACTGTTTACCCTTACGTTTTATGATGTATTTCATAATCGTATCAAGCAAAAGGGTTTCACTTTTAACAGCATCGGCAAATTTTTTTTCAAAAATTTTTAGTTCGGGGCCTATTATTTTATTTACAAAATCCATATTTAAACCAGTAACATGCCTTAGTTGTTATACAATTAACGTATTATTTTCTTCAATGCAACGAAAGTACTAATATCCGTGTCTTCAAAATAAATTATCGTAAAAAAACACATATAGCCAATTAATTAATAAAATACTTTGATAATTAGGTTGTAAGTGATATTTTTGCTGTAATATTAACAAATACGCATTGAAAATTTTCTTAATTAACACACTATGATAAGTAAAAATTACAAATTCTTATTGGGGATATTATTTTTAGCATTGGCCACCGGAGTAAGTGCACAGGTTGGCGGTGCTGGAAGCGTTTATGACTCTTCCGTAATATCTAAAAAAAGGATGAATCAGCAAAATCAGTTTTGGGAAGGCTCTTATAATTTTCCTGCAAAGCCACGTAATATGTGGGAGGTTGGAGCATCATTAGGGATGTTTACCATCAGCAGCGATGTATCGGTTACCCCGTTTACATTTCCCAATTTTGAAGCACATATCCGCAAAGCTTTTGGCTATGTATTCTCTTTACGTGTTCAATACCTGAATGCAAAGGGCCAGGGAGCCAATTATCTTTTATCGGAAAATTATCTGAAAAACCCGGCCTGGAATAGGAATATTCCTACAATTTCTAAGCGTTATTTTGCGCCTGACAGGTTAGTACAGAGGCCTATTCTGGGGGATATTTTCACTGATAACGATGGTCATCAGGGGCAAAAAAATATTGTTTACTATAATTACCAAACCCGTTTGCAGGATCTTGGTTTGCAGGGAATTTTTACCTTAAACAATATTCGTTTTCATAAGCAAAAAACCGGGATTGTAGTATATGGGGGTGTTGGTATTGGTGTAACCGCTTTCCAGGTAAAAGTTAATGCTTTGGACGATGCAGGTAATAACTACGCTGCTTTATATAATAATGTTTTTGCCAAATATGGCTCCGGTAAATACAAACAGCGCAAAGATATTTTGAAAGACTTAAAAGCCGGCATGGATAAAACTTACGAAACGGACGCTGATAATGAAAACACCCGCAGGCCGATTTTAGGTGACAAGACCCTGAAACCATCAGGTACTGCCATAGCCGGTATTGCTTTTAAATTGGGTAAAAGAGTAAACCTGGCTATTGAAGACAGGATAACTTTTGTAAAAACTGATTTATTGGATGGGCAACGCTGGCAGGAGCACGCTGTTGGCGATGCAGTATTAACCCCTGATTTTGATTCGTATAATTATCTTTCAATAGGCCTTAATGTAAACCTGGGTGGCAGGGCTGTTGAACCACTGTGGTGGGTTAACCCATTGGATTATGCTTATGATGAATTACGTAACCACCGCAATGTTAAAATACCTAAAAATGATTGTAATGACCAGGATGGTGATGGCGTTTGCGATCATTTAGACAGAGAGCCAAATACACCTGCAGGTTGCCCTGTGGATACACATGGTGTAACTTTAGATACAGATGGTGATGGAGTACCTGATTGTAAGGATAAGCAAAAGATTACACCAACAGAGTGTCAACCAGTTAATGCTGAAGGAGTTGGTAAATGCCCAGATCCTGAGTGTTGCAAAAATCCCGTTCCTCCAACTCCTCCTGTTGCAGTTTGCCCATGCGATTATCCAACTTTAATTTACAAAGGCAATACCACCGGTTTATCAAATATTAACAGGGATATGCTGAAAACAGTTGCTGAAAAACTAAAGGCTAATCCAAACTGTACTATTACTATAAATGGATATCCTGAACCTTCAAAAGCATCTCAGGCTAATTGCCAGAAAAGGTTAGAGACTATCAAAATTTATCTGATTGAAAAAGAAAATATCAGTGCCGACAGGATTATAACTAATTGTGTACTTCCGGAAGGAAACCCGGTTGGAGATAAAAACTCAGTTGATATAAAGTGTAATTAGTAAGTTAAGATTTTATATAACAGCCCTTCCCGATATTTATCGGGAAGGGCTGTTTCTTTAACCAAAATCCTTCTTTATCAAATCATTAACTCAGTTTTTTTTACAATCCCGATATTTAAAAGCATTTTTGACTTATTTACGTTAAATTTGCGTCCTTTATGAGATTATTTAAACTATTACTGGTTCCTGTTTTATTACTGATACTGATATCATCCTGCAATAAATATAACAAGGTAACCAAGAGTAAAGACTATGAGTATAAACTGAAGATGGCTGATGAATATTTTAGTAAAGGCAAGTATAAAATAGCCCAGGAACTTTATGAAGAACTTTTTCCTGTATTTAAGGGTACTGTTAAATTTGAAGAATTATATTATAAAGACGCCTACTGTTTTTATTACATGAAAAGTTATGCCGATGCAGAAAACCTGTTCAAAGGTTTTCTGGAGGTTTTTCCAAATAGCAGCAAGGCCGAGGAAGTTGATTTTCTGCGTTCGTATTGTTTTTACAAACAATCGCCAAAACTGGAACTTGAACAGGTAAATACTGTCAAAGCAATGGGAATGATGCAGACATTCATAAACACCCATCCGGGATCTGCCAGAAATAAAGAGGCTTCTGATATTATTGATTTGTGCCGTGCAAAACTGGAAATGAAAGAACACAGGGCTGCTGAACTTTATTACGATATGGGGCAATACCGGGCCGCAGCTATTGCATTTGCCAGTTTAACAAATAACTATCCCGAATCGCTGAAAGGTGAGGAATACAAATTGAAAACGGTAAAAGCGTATTATAAATTTGCAAAGCTCAGTTACGAGGAAAAACAGATTGAACGTTTTGAAAAAGTAATTGCAGAATATGAAGACTTTATTGACCGTTACCCCGAAAGCAAATTATTAAAAGACGCAGAAAGTTTAAGTAATCAAAGTAAAAATAACATTAAAGCAATAAAATATGAGCAAACTCAGACGGCAGCTAAGCGCTAACACCAGCAGCGTTGTAGAACCAAAAAAATTATCCGATATTAAGGAAAAAACCGGTAACCTGTATGAATCTATTGCCATCATCGCAAAAAGGGCAAACCAGATAAACATTACCTTGAAAGAAGAACTGCATAATAAACTGGAAGAATTTGCAAGCCATACCGACAGCCTGGAGGAAATTCATGAAAATAAAGAGCAGATTGAAATTTCGAAAGCTTACGAGCGTATGCCAAACCCGGCTTTACTGGCCACCCAGGAATTTATGGAAGATAAAGTTTACTTCCGCAGAAACGATGAAGACTTATTCAGTTAAGCCTTATCAATTATTTAGCATCTTATTTAGTTAAGAAGTCATAATTTTAACCCCACACTCATTAAAACTTTTGTGGGGCTTTTTTATGTTGCAAAACAAAAAAATCTTATTGGGCATTACCGGCAGCATTGCAGCTTACAAAACTGCCATTTTAACCCGCTTGCTTGTAAAAGCCGGTGCCGAAGTAAAAGTTGTAATGACATCATCGGCAAAAGATTTTGTTACCCCGCTTTCCTTATCTACCTTGTCAAAAAATCCGGTACTGGCCGATCTTACCCAAAACGATTCCTGGGCTAATCATGTAATGCTTGGCCGCTGGGCCGATGTGATGCTGATTGCTCCGCTGAGTTGCAACACCCTGGCTAAAATGGCAATGGGCATTTGTGATAATTTATTGATGGCCGTTTATCTATCGGCAACCTGCCCGGTGGTGGTTGCCCCCGCAATGGATGAAGATATGTGGCATCATGGCACAACAAAAAAAAATCTTGAAACTATAACGGCATTTGGTAATCATATCATCCCGGTAGAAAACGGGGAGCTTGCCAGTGGCCTGGTGGGTGAGGGAAGAATGGCGGAACCAGAAACCATTATGAATTGGCTAAATAATTTTTTTTTGCACGAAAATGAATTAAGCGGAAAGCAGATCTTAATAACTGCCGGCCCTACTTACGAAAAAATAGATCCTGTTAGGTTTATCGGCAATCATTCTTCGGGTAAAATGGGCGTTGCTATTGCCGAAGAAATGAAATGTCGTGGTGCTGATGTAACGTTGGTACTTGGCCCATCGGGCATTAAAGTAAATGGAGGCATTAACGTAATTAATGTAACATCGGCAGCCGAAATGTTAAATGCATGCGAACAGCAATTTGCTACAGCAGATATTACTATTATGAGTGCTGCCGTTGCTGATTATACACCCATTAAGATTGCCGATGAAAAAATAAAAAAAACTGAAAACGATTTTAGTGTATCTCTTACCAAAACAACCGATATTTTAAAACAACTGGGAGGCCTTAAAAAAAGTAACCAGGTGTTGGTTGGCTTTGCACTGGAAACCAATAATGAAATAGAATTTGCCCTTCAAAAACTACAATCAAAAAATGCAGATATGATCGTGCTGAATTCTTTACAGGATGCGGGTGCCGGTTTTGGGCATGATACTAACAAAATCACTATTTTTGATAAAACAGGTAATGTGTATCCTTTTGAAATGAAATCAAAAAAAGAAGTGGCTAAGGATATTGTAAATACCATCATTCAACAATTTTATGCGAAAATTTAATTTACTACTGGCGCTTGCTTTTATGGTTAAAATTTCTGCTGCGCAGGAACTAAAGGCCAATGTAACTGTTGTAAGCAACCAGGTGACCAATAATGTGAACCCTAATGTGTTTCGTACCCTTCAATCGGCATTAAATACATTTATCAATACCCGTAAATGGACATCAGATAATTTTGCGCCCAATGAAAGGATTGAATGTAATTTTTTGCTTATCCTGCAATCAACCGCCGATTTAAATGTTTATAACGCATCACTCACCATACAGGCTGCCAGGCCGGTTTTTAATACCAGTTACCTGTCGCCCATTATTAATTTTAAAGATGACAATATCAT
>JBKJLT010000545.1:0-6722 GCA_046596765.1 Ferruginibacter sp.
GGCTCGCCGTGCTACGGAGCATATTATTCTTCACCTGGGTTTATGCCGCTCTTACAAACTTTATGGAGTTAGAGGATGTGGATTTGTGTAGCTCACCTTAATGGCGGCGAGTCCCACGGCCTTGCACAAAAGCCCGGCGTGGAGACTCGCCTGAAAATCAGTGGGATGATTTTGGCATGTTTACTTTTTACAAAAATTAAAATGGTTATCACTTCGGCTGTTGGCGGTATGCACAACCACGTTAGCAAAGGCTGCACTCCGGTATTTCCGCAGTAATGCCAACAGCAGAAAAAAAATTAAAAGTCCACTTGCATTTGTGGGCTTTTAATTCTAAATTTATACTTCTCCAATATTCTCCACGTAAAGCAACTCCCTTATCAGAAAAAAATATTACAGAGTTCGGGTTATCCGATTTATTTTTTTAAATATTAACAAACTAATTAATTATGAAAAGTATCTTATTATTTGCAGTAGTAGCCCTCAGCGTATTTTCTTCGTATTCGCAAAACATAGGTGTAGGCACCACTGCACCTGAAACCATACTCCATGTTGCACAAACCAACACTGCCACCGATGGTATTGATGGCGTATTCGTAAACCTGCAAAATACAACTACCCTGGGTGCATCAGGCTCTCTTACAGGCATCCGCTTTAGAACGGATGGCGTAAGTACTCCATTAAACTCAAGATTCAAAGGCGGTATCTTTTTTGAAAAAACAGGTTCGTTTGGGGTAGGCAGTCTTCATTTTTTGAACAATTCGGCCGGCAGCAATAATAGCGTAACCATGGCCGATGCAAAAATGACAATTGCCAGCAATGGTTATGTTGGTATTGGCACCACAACTCCGGCTTTAGGAAGGTTGCAGGTAGAAGGCCCGACAAATACTGACTTACTGCATGTTAAAACTCCGGGCAGCATCGGCCTTAGTATGTCAGTTGTTGGCAGCTACCCCACAATTGGTTTCAACACGATGTTAAACAGCGGGTACAAATTTATTGGCACCGGGTATGCAGGCATGTTTCAGCATTCAACTATTACAGGCGACCTCAGCTATTTTTCCTCCAATGCATCAGGATCCACCGGAAACAGCATCTCATTCCTCGGCTCATTTTTTACCCTGGATGCTGCAGGCCGGTTGGGGCTTTCAACTACTGTCCCTACCGCAAAACTACATGTAAATGGAAATATGGTAATCGGAACGAGTGCCATTAGCCCCGCCACTGGATATGCTTTGAGTGTAGATGGCAAGGTAATATGTGAAGAGGCCCGTGTTCAAATCAGTGGCTCATGGCCTGATTATGTTTTCAGCAACGACTACCGGCTAAAGCCAATTGATGAACTGGAAAAACAAATTAGAGAACTGAAACATTTACCGGGTATACCCCCGGCAGCCGAAGTTGAAAAAGAAGGATTTGATTTGGGTAATATGAATAAGAAATTACTGGAAAAGGTGGAAGAACTCACATTATATATCATCAACCTTAACAAGGAAAATAAATTGCTGAACGAGCGGGTAAGTAAGCTCGAAAAAAAATGACACAGTTTCAATAAAGATCAAAAAGATAGAGAAATTGCCAAATTAATTTCACAAAATATTAATTCATGAAGAAGATACTATTTCTAAGTATACTATTTCTTTTCATTCATACACTGTTAATGGCGCAGCGGCGTTTTCCAGCAGAATTGGTGAGGAATATTCAGGGAAAAACAAGGTTAGCAGATATTATGAAAGAAGTAAACCGCTACTACGATTTTGGAAGGGTAAATATAACAAAATCGCCGGGCGAAGATGACTTTGAAAGTAATGATTATGAATGGTGGAAAAAATGGGAATACTGGGCCAGGCGGAGATTGAATCCTGATGGCACACTTGCTGACTATAAAACGTTGAACTTTCAGGCAAAAAAAACTGTGGATGCCAAATTTGGACCGCAACTAAAGCAGGCTGCAGAATCATTAAAAAATTCATCGCCGCCCGATGAGCAAAATGCCGGAAAGCAACCTTTCGGTGGCGGGGAGCCACAAAATTTAAGTTATGGCAATTGGTCTAGCATCGGCCCTACAACCGGCGGTACTGTGGTTGGCAGCGGAACAAATATTGATATTAATGGCTTAGGCCGAATGGACCGTATTGCGTTTAACCCAACCAACGGCAATATCTTCTACGTATGCTCCCCAAGCGGAGGCATTTTTAAAACTATCAACGCCGGATCATCCTGGACTGATGTCAGCGAAGGGCTGCCTGGTGGCGTTTCCTGTATAGAAGTTTCAAGGGTAAACGGTAACATCATTTACGCATTTAGTGGCGACGGAGATAGTCATTACAGTGGTACGCTGGTTTTTAATTTCGGCAGGTCACCAAAAAGCATGGGTGTTTTCAGGAGTACTGATGCAGGTGCCAGTTGGAGTAAAGTTACCGATATGTACACAGGTTTGAATGACCTTGTAGGCCATAATATGGCCATATCTCAAAACAGCAGCAATCTGTTGTTTGCAGCCACCAGTGAAGGGTTGTATAGAACAACCGATGGCGGAAATTCCTGGACAAGAGTAAGAACCGGCAACCATTACGACGTTGAATTTAAACCGTATGATGACGACCGGATATATGCCAGTACTGCGTCAAACGTTTATTACAGCGCTGATGGAGGCGACACCTGGAATACGAGTACATTTGATTTTTCATCATCTGCCAACCGGATTGATCTGGGGGTAAGAAAGAATAATGCCAGCAGTACCAGTGGTTTTGTTTATGCCCTTTGCGGCCTTGCGTTTACCGGCAGTTTCAGGGGTCTTTTTTTAAGTACCGATATGGGTGTTTCTTTCACCCGCCAAACCAATACACCAAATATCTTCGGCACTACAACGGCTGGCAGCGATGGTGCCGACCAAACCACTTATGATTTGGGTATATGTGTTAAGCCTACCTCTGTATCACAAATAGCAACGGCAGGTTGTTGTGTGTGGAAAAGTTCAAACGGCGGAGCAACCATGACATTTTCGACCACATTTCGTGAAGGAAATGGGCCCTTGAGCAAGTATATACATCCTGATGTGCATGATGTGGAATACAACCCCGTAAACAATAATTTATACGCCTGCACTGATGGCGGTGTATTTGTAAGCACCGATGACGGGGGAACATGGACAGACATCTCTGACGGAAACCCTTCATCCCAATTTTATCATATGGGTATGCAGGATGCAAATGGGGATGGGGAAATGGAGGGATTAAACCTGGTTGCTGGCGCACAGGACAATGGAATAAAATACAGAACCACCGCTTCCGCCTGGCGCCATATTATATGTTGTGATGGATTTGATGCTATGATAAATGGAAACGATGCAGACTGGCTTGTTATGAACATCAACAGTTCACTGTATCAAACGCCAAACGGAGGCTCAACGATGAACTATAGAGGAGCGGTGTCATTCTTTTCACCTATGGCTGTTGATTATGATAATGGAGATACGATGTATGTAGGGTCGAGCAGCCTGTTAAGAAGTTATGATGGTTTTGTTACCAACACGTCTATTGGGGTTGATGTAAATAATTTTATTACCACATGCCCCAGCAATAACGCCAGAATTTATGGTAGCAGCAGCAGTGCCACCAACCTCAGGATAAGTGAAGACAGAGGTTCTAGCTGGACCACCATCAGCGGCAATACCGGTTGGCCTGCCGGCACCCCAACCGTTTCTGATTGCAAACCCTGGCTAACAAATTCAAGTGAGATTTATGTAACCTTTGCCGGGTATACAAATGTGGTGAAAGTTTATCGCAGTACCAACGCCGGAACATCGTGGACCAACTATAGCGGAAGTTTACCCAATGTTCCAATTCATTGCTGTGCAGTAGCTGCGGAAGGCATTTATGTAGGTACAGAAATAGGTGTATTCTTCAGGGCAGATGGAGCGGCAGACTGGACACCATTTTACAATGGTATGCCACGTGTAATTGTTACAGACATTTGGGTAAATAGCAATGGTAATGTTTATGCATCCACATTCGGTAGGGGTATATGGTTTGCCAGCCGGTACTCTACTTGCCCGGCAAGCATATCGGTAACAGGCACTCTTGTTGGCCCCAGGTATTATGAGGCCAGTTCAACAGCCAATGTAACTGCCACAGCAAGTGCAGGCGCAGGTACTGATGTTTTTGTTAAAAGCAATGGCTATGTTGACCTCAAGGAAGGATTTGAGATAAAATCCGGAACTTTTTTTAAAGCTTACCTTGGCCCATGTAGCAGTGGAGGTATTCCTGATACAAATCTTTCCTCACCCGGTAGCAATGAACCAAATCGTAATATTATTGAGTACGATGATAAAGACATAACTGCAAGAAGAAAACAAAATTCAGCGTACTATGCTCTGCTGCCTGATGGTATTGAAGTTAACCTTACCTCCACGGCTAATTTGATTATAGAGGTAACCGACGTTAAAAGTAAGAAAGTAAAAAAACTTGTAAACAGCCGGAACTTTTCGTCAGGAATGTATAAAATACTCACGGGAGAAGGCATTTACGAAGTAAAAGTAAAAATGAATGGTAAAGAGGTTAAATCCCTTTAAAATTTAAATACATCCTAAAATGCCTGTATAACAAGGCTCTGTAATTTGCAAAATACAGGTTCCTTTTTTATTAAGGTTGTTGATGGGAAACTAAACCTGTTAATATTTTTAAACCGGTTCTTTAATCATCTTCAGGTATAACTACTTTGTTTTTTTCTTTTAAAGCCTCTGCTTTAACTGTTTTTTGTATCATTTTTTTTGGCAACTGATTTTGTAGTTTTAAATCAACGTTATTATTATTTTGCTTACCCATAGTTGTTTCAATTGTTTTAATATTTCCTGTAGGTTTTCCGGTTAAAGATGTGCTATCAACTCCTCCAACACAGGGTCCGATTTTAGCTTTCATAAAAGCACCAGACGGGGCAATAAAGCCAGGTAATAAATCAACATATCCTCCGGCTTTAATAAATACTTCTGTACCTGCACTACTACTAACAATACCGGCAGATGTAACGGTTGAGGCGGCTGCAAAAGTTCGTGGGCCAATATAAAATCCATTAAGTGTTAATGCGGATACACAAGGAGTGTACAAATCACTTTCAAAAATTCCTCTGCCAAATGTTGCTGCTCTTATTTTTGCTGCACCAACATTTATAACTAAATCTGTTACGGGTATGCGGGGTAAGCCATTATAAAAAGGTTTCCAATCTGCATCAGTTGTACTTCTGTAATACACTCCAATATCTGTACCTATATAAACATTTCCATTATTATCAAACGTGGCACAGTTAACCGGCACATTTGGTAATGACCCATGCAGTTCCACCCAATTTGCTCCTGCATCAATAGAGTGTGCAACTTTTGTAGTGGCAAAAAAACCACCAAAAGTTACCCATACATCATTGGCATCATTAGGGTTTACCGCTATATCGGTAATTTTTCCGAAAGTTGCAGGAAAGCCAGGCTTATTGTTAAGCGTAACCCAGGCTATTGTGCCTTTATTTTCGTTACGATACAATCCGCCATTTAAAGTTCCGAATGCTGCATCGCCTCCCGCAGCATAAATTCTATTTGGAGTATTAGCACTTACAGCCAAAGACCAATTTCCATTGGCACCTGTATAATTCCAATTGGCTCCTCTGTTATCACTTCTGCAAACCTGCGTAAAACCTGTATAAATAATACTGGTATCAGTTGGATGCATTAAAATGTTTGGATAAAACTGTGCATTGGCTCCTGTAAAACCTGACGGAGTAATATCTGTATTACTTAATCCACCATTTATACTCCGGTAAACACCGGTGTTTCCACCAATATAATGTGTGGTTTGCTTTTTGGGATTTATTGCCGCTGCAAATCCATCACCGCCACCTACAAAATAATATGTAGAGCCACTCGTTCGTAAAGCAGTTCCATTGTCTTGCATTCCCCCCAGCAAACGGGCAGCATCAGTTTCTATTCCATCCAGGTGATAGTATGTTGCACAGTTTAAGGTAATGGAAGTAAACGTCCACGTAGCACCATTATCAATACTTTTGTATACCCCACCATCGGTAGCAGCATAAGCAATATTATTTATAGGATTGTATGCAATTTGATGAATATCGGCATGGGTGCCTCCACTAAAGGTTAACAAAGTGCCACTATTTGCCGACCGCCAAATCTGAACACAACCTGTTATTAAGTTTGTTCCGGTAGATGGGTTTACAGCTATTGTTAAATGTGCAGGTACTTCATCATAATAACCTGGCGAATTTCCATTTGCGAAATTGCTTAATATATTTGGCGTATCGTTCATTAACGTAAATGATGCTCCATCATTTGATGACCTGTATAAACCTACAAAATGAGAAGAATCGACAGAAGCTCCACACAATACATAAAGTTTACCAGGATCTGCGGGTGTAGTTGCAAAAGTCATCCTTGAAATTCCAGCAGGCAGATTATTAGCAACGGTATTAAAATTCTGACCGTTATCTGTAGAAACCCGTAATAATGCATTAGTCGCCTTTCGGGCAGCAAAAACAATATTTGAGTTTCCTTCTTTAAATCGCAAATCGGATATAAAAGTTGTGGCAGATACTTTTGTAAATGTAACGGCATTATTGGTTGTTCTATAAATTCCATCACTCATGGCCGCAAGCAGCACATTTGGGTTTGATGGATCCTGTATAAGTTTAAAAGCTGAAATTTGTTGGCTTGTGTTAAATGA
>JBKJLT010000018.1:0-4364 GCA_046596765.1 Ferruginibacter sp.
AGGAAAGGGACACGGTATGGTGTCTGCCTGAAAAACTTTTGTGTAAAAAGCCACACTACTGTCCAAGTTCTGTACATCCAATAAGGTATGGTTATACCAAGCAACGGGTTTTTGGGCAACGGTAGAAAATGTGCTGAAGACAAGCAGCAGAAGGAGGAAAGGCTTTATCATTGTTTGAGTTTTGAGTGTCTGATGAATTAAGCACTGAAATAGCATGACCGCTAACGATTGCCCGCTTGCCGTTGTTGGGGTATTTCATGTTCCTTCAGCCCGAACTTTAGCCCAACAACGAACGGATGCCAAAAGTAACAAACAAAAGCCCAACAAAAAACTTCAAGCCCGAACAGAAGCACAATAATTCGATGCTGCTGATTGCTCCAACTTCCAGCCCCAATAACGGCAATACTTTTGTTGAACTAAACCCCTGTCGGGGTAGCCAACAGCAGGCCGTTTGTCAACTTGTCCTACATTGCTTATCTTAGCATTCATTCCGCCAAACCCGTGATAGTCCTCAATCTAGCTCATTTCCAGAAACGACAACTCCATATATATAAGAGAGCCAATTTGTCAGCATCAAAAATGCACCCCAACAGCGGTTTCGTTCAACATCGGTTTCATTTCTTGCCCGTTGGGCAAAACGAAACCTTAGTTATTGTACGTTCGCCCTTCTCCTCGGTCATCTATAATGTGGGTCTGTGTCGCACCTTAGAGTGTTGCCTGTGCGTTGGCAAGACACTATAATTATAAAACTGTAATGCTTTCAATTTAAAAATAATTACTCGGCACAGATACGCCAACGCTATGGCTGGGGTGCATATTTGCGCCAGTGGGGGAACCAGGGCGGAGAAAAATTAAAAAACATTCATAAAGCTGCTGCTTTCACAAACACCTTGCGGATGGCGCCTTAAAAAAAGCTATATTGCATTCTTAACTGCTTAGTTTTTTTATTACCTGCCAACCCCTTCTACTTAATGAAAAGTTTAATATTGATACCATCCTTAAAACTAAGGAGGCTATGCGCCCGTGTAATGGCATTGTACCTTTTGCTGCTTGCATCCGCCCAAACCTTTGCCCAAACAAGACAAGAGGCTACTGAAATAATAATTCAAATTACCAATGCTGTAAAAAACGAAGGTGGCTTTAGTGCGGATTGCAGCGTCTTCAATCACAAATTTGAATTGTTTGATGGTAATCATTATCAAGTAGAAAAGGTGGGCAATGCTGAAAATACATATACCAACATACCCTGGAAAGATTTGGCCTTTGTAAACATAGACGACAATTTATCCTTTTACGAATGGGACAATGTTTCTATTTTCTTTAATGCCCCGGTTACATTTAAAATGGAAAAAGATTATTTTGCCAAAGGGCACAATGATAAAACTATTTTTAGAAAACTGCGCTGCATCCCCATGCGCATACAAAAAAAACAGTTTGCTGCCTTTGTAAAAGCCTGCCGCCTGTTGAAAGCATTGGATGCACCTGCACCCCCTTCGCCTAAAGTTTTACTGCCTGCTATAACCCAACTGCCCCAAATAACTTTTTGTGAAAGTGTAAAAGCCCCAACAAAAGATTTTGTAGAAGATGTTTTTTATAATGCAGCATATTACGACAAAACAAAAATTACAGGCGCACCTTTTCAGTATTTATTTGAACAACGCTTGTTGGAAGCCGCCGGCGTTACAATAAACCCAAATACCCCCAGTGCCGATATGAAACCCCACTACCTTAAAGTAAAAGAATATTGGGATAACTATTGCTATAGCTTTAGCTACAATAAACAAACCGGCGCTTTAGGTTCTGTGTTTGGTTGTACCCTTTTAGAAGAAGGCTTTTACTCAATGAATGAAGAGGTGCTCCAATTTGTAGGGTACAGGTGTGGTGGAAACAGAAATTTTTTAAGCCCCCTCTCGGGAAGATCTTACATGGACAATGTGTACACAAAATATTCTAAAAAGGCACATGTTGTTTGGACATCCGATGGTGAGCACGATAGCCAAAGCGATATAGAAGATATGGAATATGAAATAAAGCAGCAGCAATTAGCAGGGGCTAGGCATTCATCCACCATGATAGAACGCTATAAGTACGATGCCGTAGAGCATGATAAACTCATTTTAGCAATCATTTGCAATTCCAAAGGAGATGGGGTTTTTGCCAACCTGGTCAATAACCCGGAAAAATATTTTTTGCTTTTATATACCATTGGCTTGCGGAATGTAAATGAGGCAGTTTTACTGTACGAAACCATTTATAATAAAAAATTACCTTTAGCTTTTGTAAAAGCACAAACCAACATTTTTTAACTGGCACCTCGTTATCCGTATTGTTTATCGATTAGAAAAGAGCTGCTGTCCGTATGTCTCCGACTACAGACAAACAAATTATTATAAAAATTCAATTGGTAATAAGCCGCAATTTTCTTCCCTGACGGGTCTCCAAATTTAACGCTTCGGAGCCGATGTCTCACTGCCAGGCTTTGTGTGCGGAGTGGAGCTCGGCGTTCTTCTCTAATGGAACAGTCAAATTTGTATCTGCTAATTCACAATAATTCAATACTTCATAAACTCCCTGCTCCCCGGTAATATAATATTTAGCAGAACTGTGTTTGTAATCTACTGGCGCAGTTGCAAGATTCCATTTTCCTTTACAAGGATTTTCATGCATATAATCCAGTTTCTGTCGCATGAAATGGTTTGTTCTGCATTCCTTCCAGTCAAATGAATCTTGCCACACTTCATGCTTTTTATTTCTTTCCAAATCTTTTGCTTCAACCGATAAATGCAGTTGATGTAATAATTTATCTTCTCCCTGCGCTTTCAAAGGTTTAATTATTTCATAAGCAATAAACCGTTTACCATTTCCAACTACCGTATTAATTGATTGCTCTGTATTCCGAAATCCAATAAGTGCATGTATATGGTTAGGCATAATAACATAACCCGTTATATAATGGCCTTTGCTTTTGAGATGATCAAACCAGTTATAAATTAAATCGTAGCTATCTGTTTGAGCTATTAATGGGTGCCACTGATGGCAAGTGAAGGTGATAAAATATACTCCATCAGGTTCTGTTATCTGTCGTTTCATAGGCATACGACAATTTACAACTTATTTCTTTCGGCTTCGTAGTACGGCGAGTGCCGCAGCCCTTTGCTCACAAGGGCTATCTGACACATCGCCTTGAAATGTTTACATGGTTCAGACACTCGTCAGAGAAGAAGGTTGGGTTTAAAAAAAATGCCACGAAGGCACAAAGACCCAAAGGTTTGAATTCCAACTTCTCTTTGCTTTGTGCTTTGTGGCGAAAAACTCTTTGCAAGGTTGGCTTTGTGTCAGGGTTTTGTGTGCCTTGCAATGTGCTAAAAATAGCGTTGGGTCGGGTCGGCAAAGTCATGGATGCTTATATATGTGTAGGATGTTCAATAGGGTGACGTACAACGGTAGGGCTTGGCGTTGGGCTGGACATTTTTAATGTCCAGCCCCGGAACCGCAGCCCAAAAAAGTTGCATAGTTGAAGGTAACAAAAAAAAGTTGATAGATGCTTGTCCAGCCCTGAACAAAAGCCAAATTAAAAAACCGCTGCTGGGGCAGGACAACGTCCTGCCAGCCTAATGCCAAACCCCCTGTAATGTGCAGGCGGTAAATTTAAAAGAGCTATAAATAAAACAAAGACAGCTTAGAATTTAAAAACGAATACTGTTTGAAAACATAAAAACTGTTTGCATAAAAAGAAGTTACTGTTCGCTGTCGCAAAAAAAACTTTGCTTGCAAATAAACTAACACTGTCCACCGAAAACTGCTGCAACAAAAAACAAATACTGCAAAGCCAGGTATGATTTTAAAAACTGTTTTTTTTAAGCAGAAAGCCAAACTGTCCACCGAAAACTGCAACTAAAAAACAAAAAGCCTACAACTTGTGGTATGAAATGAAAATAGCAACATAAAAAAGTACGAGCCAGTGGTAAACGAAAAGTGCAGAGGCTTCTGAACATTGTCCAAACCCACAGCAGCAGAAAACGCAAACGCTACAAACCGAAAAGAAGGAACTGCAACAAAACTTAAAAACAATTTTGCAACGGCAGAAAGTTACTTTGTCCAACCGCAACCACACCGCCAAAACATAAGCAGTAACAAAACCTGCTTGCACAAAAAGCAAGTGTCAAAACCAAAAAGAAGCAATGAAATTATTGAATTGAAACTTGAAACAGAATGATGCAACTTTTGTCGAAGCCAGCTTGCACATTACACGTAAATATACGAACCATCTACTCTATATCAAAAAATTAAAGCTTTGATTTTCAATACCCGTTATGTCGCCTTTTTGTATTGTTGTGTCGCCTTTCTGTATTCAGCTTATGTCG
>JBKJLT010000081.1:0-2635 GCA_046596765.1 Ferruginibacter sp.
TTTGATTAAAGGAAATTTTGAGGGCGTATTACCGCAAGGTAATGATGGGCTTGGTTTACGATTATTAGGTTTAAGCGGCTCTGATGTGTTGCCTGCAGATGTGTATGAAAAAATTAAAGCAAAAGCTCTTGCTACAGTTCGTGGTACAGTACAGGCCGATATTTTAAAAGAAGACCAGGCTCAAAATACCTGCATCTTTTCTACCGAGTTTGCATTAAAGCTGATGGGCGATGTGCAGGAATATTTTATTAAAAATGCGGTGCAGAATTTTTACAGCGTAAGTATCAGTGGTTACCATATTGCGGAGGCTGGTGCAAATCCCATCACACAACTGGCTTTTACTTTATCAAATGGTTTTACTTATGTAGAGTATTATTTAAGCCGCGGAATGAATATTGATGATTTTGCGCCAAATCTTTCTTTCTTCTTCAGTAATGGAATGGATCCAGAATACAGCGTGATTGGACGGGTAGCAAGGAGGATATGGGCCAAGGCGATGAAAAATAAATATAAAGCTAATGACAGAAGCCAAAAATTGAAATACCATATTCAAACATCTGGCCGCAGTTTGCATGCGCAGGAAATTGATTTTAATGATATACGCACAACCCTACAGGCATTGTATGCCATTTACGACAACTGCAATTCTTTACACACCAACGCTTACGATGAGGCCATCACCACACCAACAGAAGAAAGTGTACGCAGGGCAATGGCTATTCAGCTTATTATTAACAGGGAACTGGGCACAGCAAAAAATGAAAACCCCAACCAGGGGGCATTTTTAATTGAAGAACTGACAGATATTGTAGAAGAAGCTGTGATGGCTGAGTTTCAGCGGTTGACAGAAAGAGGTGGCGTGCTGGGTGCTATGGAACGTATGTATCAACGAAATAAAATTCAGGAAGAAAGTTTATACTACGAAACTTTAAAACACACTGGTGAATATCCGATTGTTGGTGTAAATACTTTCTTAAATAAAAAAGGAAGTCCAACTATTTTACCAACCGAAGTGATACGCTCTACTACCGAAGAAAAAGAATTTCAGATAAAAACCCTGCAGGCATTTCACAAACGCCATGAAGCAAAAAGTGCAGACATGCTGAAACGGTTGCAACAGGCCGCAGTTAATAACGAAAACCTTTTTGAAGAATTGATGGAAACGGTTAAGTATTGTTCGCTGGGGCAAATTACCAATGCATTGTATTCTGTTGGCGGGCAGTATAGGAGGAATATGTAAACAAAGTTTATGCTGCTCATAAAAAAATCGTCCCCTTTATTTAAGTGGTACAATTTTTTTACAACAAATTTTATTACTTGCCCAACGGAATTACCAGCGAAAGTTTAAACTGCCTGCTTCTGTTATTTGCAAGCCCGTTTTGTAAACCTGGAATAGAAATATTATCTGTGGAAGGTTTTAATTTTGTTTTCCGGGCCTCACGCTTTAAATCGTTTGCTTTTTTAGAGAAATGGATACTGGTTAATGCAAGCCCTATTCCAACCAGAGCCCCTGCAGCACCAACTATAATTTCAGTATTATAACTTTTACCGCCTGAATAACCATAGCCGCCATAAAATCCATCATCTTTACTAACCAGCCCATAAATTAATGTACCAATACCTCCCGCCGCTATTACAGGGCCTGCAGAAACGAAAATTATACTGGTAGTTCTGGCCTTACGGGATTTTTTTATCAGTTCATCATAATCGCCCCCGTTTTGTGCAAAAGCTGATGATGTAAAACTTAAAAGGGTTAAAACAGATAGTAAAGTTTTCATTTTCATATTTTTGGTTTATAGTTCAAAGATATATGAAAATCTTACTTCAACTAATATTTAGAAAAAATCATTTCAACTCTTCACAAAAATATCCTGCATTAAATACAATGTTTTCTACTTCAACTGGGGCAATATTTTCTGTAACCACTCTTAAAATTTTATCGCAATCATGCAAATCAACATTCCATTCTTTAATAAACGGATGCAGGTTTAAGGAAGATCCGGTTTTTTTAATATGCCTGTTATTTGCCAGGTTGGTTTTAAAAACAAGTATTTGCATGATGCAGTTGGTTAAAGCAAAATCTGTTTTATAATTTATTCAGCGGTCATATCTCTCACGGTATCTGTGGTTGTTGGCCGCATGGTCCATCTGCTACCACATTTATTTTTCCATTCGGCCTTAAATTTTTCTCTTTCTTCAGGCGTCATTCCGGCAAATTTATCTTTCATTTCCATCCACTTGCCTTTATTGCGCCAGCCACCATTGTGCCGGCCTCCGCCAAAACCTCCAAATAATATCTTGCTCAGCAATAAAATACCCAGTGCCTGTATAAATGAAATTGCTTTTACACCCAGTACAGCGGGTAAAATGGCATTCCATAAACTCATCACCACCAGGCCAAATACCAACACGGCTACAATGCCAAATACCAGTATCATCAAACCTTTTTTAATCCAAAATTTTTTCATGTTGTTTGTTTTTTATTTGCCACTGAAGCACTGAATCACAGAAATTGTATTCTTTTTAAAGTCAATCTACTCATTTGCTTTTTCTGTGTTTCTGTGCCTCTGTGGCAACCCTAATAATTTAATAGTTCATCTTTTAATATCGCCAGGCGGTTGCGCAAATGCAGTAC
>JBKJLT010000162.1:0-15311 GCA_046596765.1 Ferruginibacter sp.
TAAAATTACCGAAGCATAACCTGCAAGTATAGCCACTACAATAGCACGGTTAAGCCATGGGTAATCAGGCGTTACTACACCGGCCGCATTGGCAGTACCCATGTGGTCGATAGCTACAGCTACTGGAGCAATACCATCTTTGCCGGCAAAAGTTGTATAACTGGTAACACCGGTCATAACGTGGGCAAATAAAATATACAAGACCGTACAAATAGCCAGTGAACCTAAAATGCCCCATGGCATATCTCTTTTAGGGTTCTTTGCTTCTTGCGCCGCCGTACTTACGGCATCAAACCCAATATAGGCAAAGAATACAATAGCTGCGGCACGGATAATACCACCAAAACCATGATCGAAAAACCCTTCATGGCCAGGCTGCGTTGCAGGAATTAGGTAAGGAGTATAATTATCGTTATTTATATATTTCCAGCCCAGGAAAATAAATACAAATACAACTGCTAATTTGAGGCCAACAATAACACCGTTTACCATAGCACTTTCTTTGGTGCCCTTAATTAAAAGCAAACTCATTAAAACAATAATAAACACGGCTGGAAGGTTAATAATACCACCATCCCAGGGCCCAACTGTAAGGTCGTGTGGCAGCGTAACGCCAAAGCCATCCAGAAATTTTACAAGATAACGGCTCCAGCTGATACCTACAGTTGCAGCACCTACAGCGTATTCCAGCACAAGATCCCAGCCAATGATCCAGGCAATAAATTCGCCCATGGTAGCATATGAATAAGTGTATGCACTACCTGCAACGGGTATCATGGATGCAAACTCTGCATAGCATAAACCTGCAAAAAGACAACCTAAAGCAGCTACTACAAAAGAAATGGTGATGGCTGGCCCTGCATGATTTGCTGCGGCCATACCCGTGATTGAAAATAATCCTGCGCCAATGATGGCACCGATTCCTAAAGCAATTAAGCCGCCAGCACCTAATGTTCTTTTTAATGTGTGGCTTCCGGTTTCCTGTGCCTCATTCATTAAAGCGGCCATTGGTTTTCTTACGAATAAACTCATGTCAGTTTGGTTTTTGTTTAATATAAAGAAACTGAAAAATAAGCAATAAATTCTTAAATAAACAACCAATAATACTTTTTGTAGCCTGTTTGCCGATAACAGCTTTTTAATATTATATTGCAGCATTAATTGATTATTATGGAAATAGCCCATCAGCCAACAAAAAAAAGCAAGCTTACCCTTTACATTTTAATCGCCATGGTACTGGGTATTGTGGCAGGTTATTTTGTACATGAAAATTACCCGGCATCAACCATCAAAGTATTTTCTGATAATATAAAACTGTTTACAACTATTTTTTTACGCATGGTGCAAATGATTATTGCACCTATTGTGTTTGCAACGCTGGTGGTGGGTATTGCCAAACTGGGCGATATGAAAACCGTTGGCCGTGTTGGAGGTAAAGCCATGATCTGGTTTATTACTGCATCGTTGATTTCGCTGGGGTTGGGTTTAATATTGGTTAATATTTTTAAACCGGGCGTTGGGGTAGATATTACCAACACCGATATGGCTGCAGTAAACGACCTCCTCGAAAAATCGAAAGGATTTTCTTTACAAAAATTTGTTGAGCATGTAGTGCCACGCAGCGTTGTTGAAGCGATGGCCACCAACGAAATTCTGCAACTGGTGGTGTTCTCTGTTTTTTTTGGTATTGCACTTACTGCCATTGGCAAAAAAGGTGAGCCCATTGTTAACGCACTGGATTCGCTTGCGCATGTAGTACTTAAAATGGTTACTTATGTAATGTACCTGGCACCACTGGGTGTGTTTGGCGCTATGGCTGCTGCAATAGCAAAAAACGGCCTGGGTATTTTAATAACTTTCGGATTTTATGTTGGCGAATTTTATTTGGGATTGCTGATACTCTGGGCATTGTTGTTATCTGTGGGTTATTTATTCTTAAAGAGAAGATTAAAGGTTTTGCTTCGCAGAATTGCATCACCCATGTCAATTGCATTCAGCACGGCCAGCAGCGAAGCGGTGTATCCAAAACTGGTAGAAGAAATGGAACGCTTTGGCTGTAATAATAAAATTGTAAGTTTTGTGTTGCCGCTTGGCTATTCTTTTAACTTAGATGGAAGTATGATGTACATGACTTTTGCAAGTATGTTTATTGCGCAGGCATTTAATATTACATCTATTACAGGCGACGTGTGGCAACAGATTATTATGCTGCTGGTATTTTTAGTTACCAGTAAAGGAATTGCCGGAGTACCAAGGGCTTCATTGGTAGTGGTGCTGGCAACCGGTGCCATGTTTGGTTTACCACCAGAGGGCGTTGGTTTAATATTAGCCATTGATGTGTTTTGCGATATGGGTCGTACCATGACCAATGTTTTAGGAAACGCATTAGCCACTGCCGCAGTTAGTAAATGGGAAGGGCAGTTGGAGACTCCATAATGTACAGTAAAAAATAATTACCTAATCCAGATTTATGAAACAGTTTGTTTTTTTTCTATTCCTTTTTTTGCTGTCAATAACAAAGCTTGTTGCACAGGATTCGCTTAGCCTCAACCTCAGCAACCAATACAAGCAGGCGATTGAAGATGCAAAAATCAATATAAATAGTATTGATTACATTACTGATAATGCCGGCAATGTAACCATCAGCAAGCCGGGTGTAGATTCATTGACAATCATACACACAGGCTATGATTATAAAACCATTGCTCTTAAAGATATTGGTTCCCAAAAACAGATTGTGTTAAACAAGCAATTTACCTGGACCGATCTGCTGACCCCCATGTTTTATATTTTATATGGCGGCCTTTGGTTATTGCTCTTTATTATTTTTGCCGAGACAGGATTATTTGTTGGTTTCTTTTTTCCTGGCGACTCATTACTATTTGTTGCAGGTATCCTCAGCAATACCCTGGTTGATTCAATTTCTTTAAATACCGGTAATGATTTTTTTAACCTGATGATTATTGCAGCCTTGTGCAGCGTGGCGGGTATTTTAGGTAATACGGTGGGTTATATTACCGGCCGTACGGTTGGCCCGGCCATGTTTAATTGGCGTGACCGCTGGTTGTTCAAGAAAAGATATTTACACCAGGCAAAAGAGTTTTATGATAAGCATGGCGGGGGAGCCATAATATTTGCAAGATTTTTGCCATTGGTTCGCACATTTGCGCCTATTGTAGCCGGTATAGTGGCTATGGATAAAAAGAAGTTTGGTTTTTTTAATATCATTGGTAGCATAGCATGGGTTGTTTCCATGCTTTTTATCGGGCATTATTTAAATGCATTTACAAAAAAACAATTCGGCATCGACCTGGAAAAACACCTTGAAGTGATCGTTATAGTAATTGTTTTGGTAACAACAGCTCCTGTTTTAATTAAATTATTTTTTGGTAAAAAGAAAAAGGTTGATGAACACATCCTCTAATAGATCTGCTTCTGTTTTTAACATTGCTGTTGTAGTAGCTGCGTTGGGCTACTTTGTGGATATTTATGATCTGCTGCTGTTTACCATTGTAAAAAAATCAAGCGTATTGGCTGTTGGTGCTACCGATGCAAGTTTGCTGGTTGACAGTACAAAAATAATTAACTGGCAAATGGGCGGTTTATTATTGGGAGGAATTATCTGGGGCGTACTGGGAGATAAGAAAGGAAGATTGTCTGTTTTATTTGGTTCCATCATTTTATATTCTGTTGCAAATTTTGTTACGGGGTTTATTCAAACTGTTGACCAGTATGCCATGTGCAGATTTGTAGCAGGCCTTGGTTTGGCAGGGGAGTTAGGCGCTGGTATTACTTTAGTGAGCGAATTATTACCCAAAAATAAAAGAGGGGTTGGAACTTCACTGGTTGCGGGTATTGGATTGTTTGGAGCAGTGGCTGCCTATTTTACTTACCAATGGACAGGGCACGACTGGAGGCTTTGTTATAAAATTGGTGGTGGCCTGGGTTTACTTTTATTATTTATGCGGATAAGTGTTGCAGAATCGGGCATGTTTAAACAGGTGAAAGCAGCAGGGGTGCAGCGTGGAAATTTTCTGATGTTTTTTAATGATGGAAAAAGATTTAAGAAATATATACTGGCCATTTTAATTGGATTACCTACCTGGTATGTGGTTGGTATTTTAATAAACCAGAGCGACCGGTTTGGAAAAGCCATGTTTGGAAGTACCACTATTGATTCGGGCCGGTCAATCATGTTTGCTTATACTGCAATTGCAACCGGTGATATTTTAATAGGGCTGGTAAGCCAGTATTTTAAAAGCCGGAAAAAAGCTTTGCTTGTATTTTATTCGCTCTGTGTAATAGCCCTGGCCCTTTTCTTCAGCCCGTTTAATAATTCGGATACAAGCATGTATATTATCTGCTTTATGCTTGGTTTTGGAAACGGCTACTGGGCCATTTTTGTAACTATGGGAGCAGAGCAATTTGGAACCAACCTGAGGGCAACGGCTGCAACCACTATTCCAAATATGGTGAGGGGCGCTTTACCATTAATTAACCTGATGTTTTTAGATCTGTTTCAAAAAAGCTGGCAATGGTCTTTAATAGAGGCTGGTATTGTTACCGGGATCATTGTAATGATCATCACATTCGTTGCATTTTATTTTACAGAAGAAACTTTTCATAAAGACCTTAATTATACAGAAGGCGAAGAAATGTTACCTTAATAACAAAAATTTCCGTGGCAAAATTTCTTATCATACGTTTTTCATCCATCGGCGATATTGTTTTAACAACACCGGTAATCCGTTGCCTGCGTAATAAATATCCAGATGACGAAATACATTTTTTAACCAAGCAATCTTTTAAGAATATTGTTGCCCACAATCCCTATATCAATAAAATACATACGCTGGGCGATAGCTTTGAATTGATGCTGCATGAACTGGCAACGGAGGAATATGATTATATCATCGACCTGCATCACAACCTGCGTACCCTGCGCATTAAAAAACATTTAAAAAAGGTAAAGTCTTTTTCTTTTAATAAACTGAATGTAGAAAAATTTATACTCACCAATTTTAAGGTTAATACACTGCCCAAAAAACATATTGTTGACCGCAATTTTGAATGTATAAAATCGCTGGGAGTTGAAAACGACGGGCTGGGGCTGGATTACTTTATACCTGCTTTTGACCGGGTTAAAGAAAGCGATTTACCCACTGCACATTCGGCCGGTTACATTGCCTTGGTGATTGGTGCTGCACTGGCAACAAAAAAAATGCCGTTGCATAAACTAAAAGAATTGTGTGCAGCCATTCATCACCCCATTATATTGCTGGGCGGTAAAGAAGATTATGAAGAGGGCAAAGCAATAGCACAGGTTGATGAAATAAAAATTTACAATGCCTGCGGCAAATTTAATCTCAACGAATCAGCAGATATTGTGAAGAAAGCAAAACTTGTTATCACCCACGACACAGGCCTGATGCACATTGCAGCGGCTTTGCAAAAACCAATTATTTCTGTTTGGGGTAATACCGTACCGGTTTTTGGTATGTATCCCTATTATGGTAAACGGAGTAGTATGCAGTACGATGTGGTAGAGATTGAAAAACTCTGGTGCAGGCCATGCAGTAAGATAGGTTATAAGAAATGCCCCAGAGGGCATTTTAAGTGTATGGAAAAAATTGCTGTTAACGATATTGTAAATCTGGTTACAATGCACCTGCGGCATTCATAAAAGCTGTTGTTTTGGGTTTATATCCGTAATTCGTATGATTAAAAATATCCTCGTTCTGATTCTTATACTTTCGGCTGTTTCTACTAAAGCTCAGGTAACCGTTAATATAAAATGGCAAAATATTAAACCTGTTTACACCGGTGATACAATTTATTATGAAAGTAATCGAAAACTCACATGGCCCGATTTTAAAGGAAGGCCCGATGCAGCCAGCTTTGCAGCAGCCGTTACCGAATCGGGTTTTGGTTACTTTTTGACCATGCAATCTTCAAGAGGCAAAACCACCATTAATATTACCGTTTATTGCTACTTCAATAAAAATAAATCATGGGTAAAAAAAGGGATGAACAGTGACTATGCTTTGCTGCATGAACAACACCATTTTGATATTACCTATATCAACACCTGCCTCTTTATACAAAAGCTGAAAGAGACCAATTTCACCAGGTCAAATTGCGGTTCTTTGTCTGAAAAAATTCACGATGAAAGTTATAATGTACTCCAAAAGATGCAGGATGAGTATGATGGTGAAACTTCTAACGGAAGAAAGAAGGATGTACAGGCTTACTGGAATAAAAAAATTGATCAGCAACTTGCCTCATTCATAATACCATCTTTATTTCATAAGTAGTACGCCGTAGGCGGAATGCGTTGAAATATTAGATGGTATTATGCCGACAGAAAAACTACTGGAGTATTTATAGTGTGTAGTCGGCATTATAAATTAACGATTAGCACCGGTATCTTTAATTCGTGCCTTACAGAATTAACTGTTTCTCCATAAATAAAATCTTTTAACCCGGTATGTCCATGAGCTCCCATAACAATCATATCGGCATTTACGCCTTTGGCAATGCGTACAATTTCTTTTGATCTGTTCTTGTAGCCCAAAAAGCCTTCTGCGGTAAAACCACGTGCCTGTAACTGCATTACATAATCATCCATTCGCTCTTTATCTTTTCTCGATTCATAATCATCGCTATCAACACCAAGTAAATTGGCAGAAGCACTTTCAACAATATGCACCAGCAGGTAATGCGTGTTTTCTTTTCCCTGCCCGATGGCATAGGCCAGTAATTTTTCATCGCTTTCACTAAAGTCGAGTGCAACTGCAATTTTATTAAAACTGGGAATCATCAGTTTATTAAACGTGTTGGTACCGGTGTGTATCTTAATTGAAACATCCTGCTTAACTTTTGTTATAAATGGATGGATGATTACATAGATAAGCAGTGCGATACAAATTACTGCGGCTAAACTTACCAATACCTGCTGCCACAAAGCGCCATCTGTAAATACCTTGGTCATTTCATTTACCAGCATTCTTAAATTTAAATATACCAGTACAGTTGCGATAACCCATGCAGCTAATTTCTGAATGCGGTTTATGGCAAATTTGCCCATTGTTTTTTTATCGCTAACAAAATGTATCAGCGGAATAATGGCAAAGCCTAATTGCAGACTTAAAATAACCTGGCTTAAAATCAGCAGGGCATCCACATTTTCCTCGCCGTAAATAATAATAACTATCAGGGCCGGTATAATGGCTACCATTCTTGTTATTAACCGGCGCAGCAAAGGGTTTATACGAAGGCTTAAATATCCTTCCATAATAATTTGTCCTGCCAGGGTTCCGGTAATGGTACTGCTTTGTCCGGCTGCAATTAATGCAACTGCAAATAAAATAGGAGCTACATTGCCTAAAAATGCGGGTAATAAGCGGTGGGCCTCTTTAATCTCAGCCACATCTGAATTACCTGTTTTAAAAAATACCGAAGCAGCTACAATCAATATGGCGGCATTTACAAAAAATGCAAGGTTGAGTGCGATGGTGGTATCAATGCGGTTAAATTTAATAGCCTGTTTTATTCCTGCATCGGTGCGGTCAATTTTACGGGTTTGCACAAGCGCAGAATGCAGGTACAAATTATGCGGCATTACAGTAGCACCAATAATTCCGATGGCAATGTACAATGCTTCGCTATTTAGTGCAGTTGGTATAAACCCGGTAGCCAGTTCACCTATATCGGGTTTCGCTAAAATTAATTCTATTAAAAACGAAATGCCAATTACACCAACCAGCGTAATAATAAAAGCTTCCATTTTGCGTATGCCGAGCCTTTGCAGGTAAAGCAACAAAAAAGTATCAAGCACAGTTATGGAAACACCCCAAACCAATGGCAGGCCGGTTAATAATTGGATACCTATTGCCATCCCCAGTACTTCTGCAAGGTCGCAGGCAGCAATGGCAATCTCTGCAAGAATATACAATACAAAATTTACCGCCCTGGGATATGTTTCGCGGTTGGCCTGCGCAAGATCCCTGCCACGAACTATACCTAGTCTTGCAGAAAGCCCCTGCAATAGCAGTGCCATCAGGTTACTCATTAATAAAACCCAAATCAATGTGTAGCCAAACTTGCTTCCACCGGCCAGGTCTGTTGCCCAGTTGCCGGGGTCCATATAACCCACACTAACTAAATAGGCAGGGCCTAAAAAGGAGAAGATTCTTCTCCAGCCGTGTTTTTTTACTGTGGTATCAACCGTTTCGTGTACCTCACTCAATGAAGCATCGGCATTATTTTTACTGAACAACATGTACAAATACATTTTTAGCCACCTGATAGCTGATGATGCAGGCACTTTGTTTTAAAACTTTTATTTCCAGCGAGCCATCAAATTCAAACCGCTTAAGCACCATAAGTTGGGTACCCAATGCAATATTGTAATGCTTAAGCATATCCAGCATTTGAGCAGTCTGGTTACTTACAGAGCTTACCGTTACATTTTTTTTAAATGGAATTTCGGCAAGGCTTTGCTGTTTGATGACAGGGATTTTGCCGTGCTTATCCGGTATGGGGTCGCCATGAGGGTCAAAGGAAGGTTTGCCCAGGAAATTATCCAGTCGCTGTACCAGTTCCTCGCTGCTTATATGCTCCAATTCTTCGGCAATAGGGTGTACTTTATCCCAATCAAATTTTAAATGTTCCACTAAAAAATATTCCCACAAACGATGCTTGCGTACAACATCCAGTGCTGCTTTTTTACCGGCTTCATTTAATTTAAAACCTTTGTATTTTTCATACTGCAATAGCTTCTTACTTTTCAACTTTTTAAGCATATCAGTAACCGATGCAGCCCTGGTGTGCATTTCGGCAGCCAGCGAGTTGGTATTTACCAGGCCGGTTTCCTGCTGCAGGTGGTAGATACCCTTAATGTAGTTTTCTTCGCTTGTAGTAAAACTCATAGTAATGAAAATATAATTTAGACAAATCTAAAAATATAATTTTTAAGAACCAAAATATTTTAATAAAACTGATTTACAAATTTGCTAACTTGAAACTATATGAGAAAAAAAATCAGTTCGGGTTCGCCCTGGGAAAATATAGTGGGTTATTCCCGTGCAGTGCGGGTTGGCAATATTGTTGAAGTGGCAGGCACCACCGCTATGGATGGCGATGTGCTGGTTGGCGAAGGAGATATGTATGCACAAACTGTTTTTATTTTTAAAAAAATTGAAAAAGCTTTGCATGAAGCTGGTGCATCATTAACCGATGTGGTGCGTACCAGGATGTTTGTAACTGATATTGACAAGTGGGAAGTGGTGGGAAAAGCAGATGGGGAATTCTTTAAAGATATTAAACCGGTTACCAGCATGATAGAAGTTTCAAAATTAATAAATGAAGACCTATTGATAGAAATTGAAGCTACTGCAATCGTTGGCGGGGATTAAATCTTGCTATTGTAAAGCTGTATATGTAAATTTTAATTTAATATTGCGACTCAACAATATTTTACCCGTTATGAATTTCTCTTCTTTTAAGGTACCCTACCCGGTTGATGAAAAATACAGTAAGCGTATTGCCTATTTTTCGATGGAATTTGCAATAAGCCAGCCGCTGAAAATATACAGCGGTGGTTTAGGCTTCTTAAGCGGCTCACACATGCGCAGTGCATACGAGTTGCAGCAAAACCTCGTTGGCATTGGAATTTTATGGAAGTATGGCTACTACGATCAGGCACGTAACCAGGATCAAACCCTGCAGGTACAGTGGAACGAAAAGATCTATAATTTTCTGGAGGATACCGGCATTAAATTTCAGATTGATATTCACGAACACCCGGTTTGGGTAAAGGTTTGGTATCTAAACCCCGAGACATTTAAATCGGCTCCTTTATTTTTACTGAGTACAGATCTGCCAGAGAATGATTATGTTTCACAAACCATTACACATCGTTTGTATGATGCAAACGTAGCCACCAAAGTTGCTCAGTTTATTTTACTGGGTGTTGGTGGTGCTAAATTAATGGATGAATTGAATTTTAATCCGGAGCTATACCATTTAAATGAAGCACACGGAATAAGTTCGGCATTTTACCTGTATAAAAAATTCAGAAATGTAGAAGATGTAAAAAAGCGATTGGTTTTTACAACGCATACACCTGAAGAAGCCGGTAATGAAAAGCACGATATTCATTTGTGTGAAAAAATGGGTTATTTCTGTGGAATGAAATTAGACGATGTAAGAAAAATCACCGGTATGGAAGGCGACCTGTTCAATCATTCCCTGGCGGCATTGCGTTTTGCAAAACTTGCAAACGGTGTTAGCCAGTTACACGGCGAGGTTAGCCGTACGCTTTGGAAAAAGTATGATGGTATTTGCGAAATAAAAGCAATTACCAATGCACAAAACTGGCATTACTGGGCCGATAAGCAGTTGTATCGCTTTATGGAAGAGAATAATGAAACCGGATTTATAGATCGTAAAAGATATTTAAAGAAACGTGCTTTTGATGTAGTAGCGGATCAAACCGGTAAACTTTTTAATCCGGATGTTTTTACCATTGTGTGGGCACGCCGTTTTGCAGGGTATAAAAGAGCAGAATTGCTTACCCGTGATGAAGCAAGATTTGAAGCGCTTTTAAGTAACCCAAAATACCCGGTACAGATCATTTGGGCGGGAAAGCCTTACCCGGTTGATTATCCGGCCATCAGCGATTTTAATATGCTGGTACATCTGAGCAAAAAATATGACCATGTTGCAGTTTGTATTGGTTATGAATTAGGGTTAAGCAAAAGGTTAAAGCAGGCATCTGATCTTTGGTTAAATAACCCCCGTGTGCCACGGGAAGCCAGCGGCACCAGTGGTATGACAGCGGCTATGAACGGCGCTGTTAACTGCAGCACCAATGATGGATGGATTTGTGAATTTATTAATCATGGTAACAATGGATTTGTAGTACCTCCAATTGACTATGAAAGTGTAAGCGTGCATGAACAGGATGAATATGATCTTAATAAATTGTACGAAATTCTGGAGAACCAGGTATTGCCTTTGTACTATGATAACCCGGATGTGTGGCGTGAGATAACGAGGAACGGCATGCGTGATGTACGCTGGCAGTTCGACAGTAACCGGATGGCAAAAGAATATTACGAAATTCTTTATAAATAATTAAGAAAGCATCCTCCACAACGGGGATGTTTTTTTAAACCTGACTTTAATACATGCAGCAATATTCAAAAAAATTAGAAATACGCTGGGCTGATCTTGATCCCAATTTTCATGTATTGCATTCAAAGTACTACGATTTTGGTGCTTATTGCCGTATGGCATTTTTAACGGAACATGGTCTTACTCCTGCGGTGATGATTGAAAACAATATCGGCCCAATCATCTTTAGAGAAGAATGCATTTTTAAAAGAGAAATAAAATTTGGCGACGAAGTAGAAGTGTTTTTAAAACTCAGTAAATGCAACGAAGATAGCAGCCGCTGGTCGATGGTACACGAATTGTGGATTAACGCAAATACACTGGCAGCATTTATTACCATTGACGGCGCATGGCTGGATACAAAGGTTAGAAAGCTTGCATTACCTCCGGAGATATGCCGCGTAAGTTTAAACATGATACCGAAGACGGATGATTTTAATCAATAGATCTGGAGTATGTCTTTTTGCTGACATGGTATGAAAATGATTTCAGATATTTTTGTGCAAAACAAAATCAGTTATGAAAAAAGCGATATTTTTATTTTCAATTTTATGCGGCATCACTTCAATGGTTGTTGCACAAAAAGAAACCATTTATCCCCAAGGATTAAAAGTAGGCGATGCTGCGCCGATGTTTACAGCAAAAGACCAGAATGGTAAAACAGTAAAACTTAAAAAGGCTTTAAAAAAAGGACCTGTTGTTATGCTTTTTTACAGGGGACAATGGTGCCCATTCTGTAATAAACAACTTAGTCATTTTTCAGATTCTTTGCAAATGCTTACAGCTAAAGGTGCATCTATACTGGCAATAACACCTGAAGCAGCAGAGAACGTTAAAAAAACGGTTGAAAAAACCAAAGCCTCTTTTTCTGTACTTGAGGATGCAGGAATGACCATAATGAAAATGTACAAAGTGAATTTTGCGGTGGACGAAAATACCATTGCAAAGTATAAAGGCTATGGAATAGATTTTGATAAAGTCAATGGCAGTAATGGCGCCAATTTGCCGGTACCTGCAACTTATATCATTGGTAAAGATGGCATTGTAAAGTATGTTTTCTTTAATAAAGATTACAGAAAGCGGGCCTCTGTGCAGGAGATACTGAATAACCTTTAATACCATCTTGATTTAATAAGTAGTCCAAAGGACTACGTTGAAATCTTAGATGGTATT
Source organism: Ferruginibacter sp. (assembly GCA_046596765.1). Taxonomy (GTDB): domain Bacteria; phylum Bacteroidota; class Bacteroidia; order Chitinophagales; family Chitinophagaceae; genus Ferruginibacter. Next base: position 12,352 of record JBKJLT010000162.1, read on the forward strand.
ATCCCGATTGCAGCGTACTTGTGATTAATTAAGGTATATCTGGATAATATCTTTTTTTAAAAGGAGTGTTGCAAATAAATAACTTTGCAACACTTTTTTTATGCTTAGTGCCACCGTTAATTTATATAAAAATGCTTATACCGGTTTAACACGCCGTGTGTGGCTGCTTGCAACTGTAATGCTGATAAATCGCAGCGGAACAATGGTGCTGGCCTTTATGACACTCTACATTAATCATCTTGGGTTTTCAACAGAACTGGCGGGTTTGGTAGTAGGGGTGTATGGCACGGGCTCGTTGATAGGTGCTTTCATTGGTGGAAAGATCAGCGACCGCTTTGGTTTTTACTACACACAATTCTTTTCGCTTTTTTGCGGGGGCCTGCTTTTTATTACACTCGGGCAAATGAAAACTTATCTCTCTATTTGTGTATGTACTTTTTTTCTGGCTATGGTCAATGAATCTTTTCGCCCGGCCAATGCTACTGCCATAGCGCATTACAGTACATCGCAAAATCGTACACAATCCTTTTCAATAATACGGCTGGCCATTAATTTGGGTTGGGGTGTAGGTGGTGCATTGGGTGGATTTCTTGCATCGTTTAATTACCAACTTTTATTTTGGGTTGATGGGGTAACAAATATTTGTGCTGCATTATTACTATTGTGGTTGCTACCTAAAGTGAGCGTGGCTCAACAACGCAATCTTACTAAACCCACCGCAGAAAAACAACAAGTAAAACCAGCTTACGCCGATAAAGGATTTCTGTATTTTATAGGATTGCAGGTTTTATTTGCAACTTGTTTTTTTCAACTCTTTACCACTATTCCATTATACTTTAAAGAAGGGTTACAGATCAATGAATTCTGGATTGGATTACTGCTGGCTATGAACGGGATTATTATAGCATTAGTTGAGATGGTATTGGTATTTAAGCTGGAAGGCAGAAGGCCTTATCTGCGGCTGATGAGTTATGGTACCATCATCATGGCCATATCTTTTTTTGTGTTGAACATACAGTTTATACCTAGTTTTTCAATTGCAGTTTTATCTATGCTGTTAATGACGTTTGCCGAAATGGTATCAATGCCTTTTATGAACTCTTACTATATCTCCCGCAGCAGCGAAGGCAACAGAGGCCAATACGCAGCTTATTATACCATGGCCTGGAGTGCTGCACAGATAATAGGCAGCACCAGCGGTACCCAGATTGCACATGCAATTGGCTTTAATAATCTTTGGTGGATTGTTGGTGGCATTTGTTTGCTAACGGCATCAGGTTATCACTATCTGCAAACAAAAAGCTAATGTCTTTTTACCGACAAACTTTATTACAAATATTAAAGAATTTTGTAAAAAATACGGGTATGAAAAAAGGTCTTTATTTTATTGCCGGGGTTGTAATTATTTCGACTTCGCTATTTTTTATGGCTTCACCGTGTGTGAAAAAAAATACGGGTAATAATTTAGTTGATAATGAAGGGGAAGGTTTTGTGGTGATGGAATTATTTACTTCGCAGGGTTGCAGCAGTTGTCCGCCTGCCGATGCCATTTTAGAGATGTATGCACAAAAGAATGACAAGCGTATAATACCATTGGCTTTTCATGTTGACTATTGGAACCGGTTGGGTTGGATTGACTCTCTGAGTAAAGGCAGTTATTCAGACCGGCAAAGAGAATATGGCGAAAAGCTGAATGCTGAAACTTATACTCCACAACTTGTAATAAACGGACAAACACAGTTAGTAGGAAGCTACAGAACTGAAATAGCCACAGTTGTAAATAATTTCCTTAATGAAAAAGCTTCTCTTAAAATTAATATAGATGATATTAACCTGTTAAATAATGATGTTGTAGTTAGCTATAACACAGAAGGTAGTATTGCAGGTATGAATATTAATGCTGCACTGGTGCAGCAGCATGTTTATACCCAAATAAAAGCAGGAGAGAACAGAGGTGTCAAGCTTAATAATTTTAATGTGGTAAGAGATTTTAAAACTGACAGGCTTAGCAAACACGCTGGTAATTTTGAATTGAAGATGCCCAAAGGAAACGCTTATGATAATTATATGGTTGTTTTATTTGCGCAGGATAAAAAAAACGGCACCATAAAAGGTGCCGTTAGTAAAAATTGTAAGTAAATACCAATTATTTATAAGTGCTGGTTGTTGTTGCTTTTGCGCTGATCGGCATATCCTGCCCCATCATCTGTATGCTTCCGGTTATATCAGCAACATTTGTTCTTTTCTTCACCAGGCCGGTTGAAATATCCATCACAATATCTCCATTTGTTTTTGTTTCACTCTTTACTTCAAATTCCATTTCCTGAAAGTTCAATTTGTTTTTACCGGTTGATACAATAACTGACTGTATCACTGCTTCGTTACCATTAATTGATTTGAGTGTATTTGTACGGATCATTTTCATATCCTTTGCTGTGGTTGTATCGGCCCAACTATCGCCGACCGATTTTCCTTTGGGGATAATTTCAAATGCACTGGAAATAACTGCTTCGTCTGAATTATCTGCAAACATTGTCATTAAACCTGCAGTAGGGTCGGCATTATCAACATCATCTGCTTTCTTATCTTTTTTCTTTTCAGCAGTTACAATACCGGTTTTATTATCTACTAAAACACTAACCTGCTTATTCATTTTTTCATCAAAAATTTTAGCCATCTCTTCATTATTGCCATCCTTATTATCTGAATTATAGCTGTTGGACTGCCCCATCATATTCATATTCACTTTCATTTTGGTGAGTGTGCTGCTGATGCTGTAATTATCTGAAGTACCATTTTTTACCTCCAGGGAATTTATCGCAGCAGAATTGCTCGTCAACTCCATACCCATGGTAAGACTCGCCTGGATATCGGTGCTGCTTTCAATAACTATTTTTTGTCCGTTGGCAAGTTTTAAAGGCTGTGCAAAGGTTAATCCTGAAATTACCAGGCAAATAAGG
>JBKJLT010000286.1:0-10292 GCA_046596765.1 Ferruginibacter sp.
CAACAAAAAAGTAAGTTTCAATGGTAACGTATTATTGGGCATCATTATTACCAACCCAAACCCAATCATTTGCATTATTACACTACCTATATAACCAAGCGAAAATCCTTTTGCACTAATGCGATCCATGTCTTTTTCCGAAGATATTTCAGGTAGATAAGAATTGTAAAAAACCTGACTGCCATAAAAACCAATACCGGCAAAGATAAAACACATTAGCCCCAGGGTAACATGGTCTTTGTCGAAAAAATATAATAGCGAACAGCTTATGGCCCCCAGGTAACAAAAAAATCGCATAAAATTTTTCTTATTGCCTTTGTAATCTGCAATGGAAGATAAAATGGGGGAGAGAAAAGCAATTACTAAAAACCCAAAGGCAAGTACATAATCTTTAAGCTCGGTATTTACAAAGTTTCTTCCCAAAAAACGAATGCCATCCGGGAATTTTTCTGTGCTGGTTACAAAAGCATAATAAGCCGGGAAAAAGGTGGTAGTGATTACCAGGTTATACACCGAGTTGGCCCAGTCGTACATGGCCCAGCCATTAATAACTTTTTTTGATGCAGTTTGCATGGTTTTTATTTAAGGAAAGATGAAAATAGGAAATATCACTTGAATATCCCGATTGGATTTTGAAAGTTAATCCAACCGGAATTTACCAAAGGCCTGCACACAAAGGCTATGTTTGAATTTCAGCCATCGCTCTTTGGCTTAAAATGAAATTCAGTTTGGTAATCCCTGCAAAAAAACAACCCCCTGATCTAATCGGGGGGTTAAGGATAGCATACTTAAGCAGTTAGTAATGTAATGGCCTACTTCAAAGTATCTGAAAGCGGCTTTGCGTATCCCAGATTTTTAAATGGTTCTAATTTATCGTTGGTTAGCTGAATGTTAAGCGGCGCTTTATTAAAGACATTTTCAGATATATAAGCTCCAAAAACCAGGAAATTATTATCAGATTCCGAGTTGATCTTTTTCTCATCCACCACAAAATTCAGATTAAAAGTGTCATTTATTTTTAGAAGTTGCACTGTTGCATTAATGCTGTCCTGAAAATAACCCTGCTCTTTTAAATAGTCTGCAAGTTTTTTTGCCAACGCTTCGTCAACGCCTTCACCCTTATAATACACGTTGTGCTTGCTGTCTAATTTATAATCTTTTCCATAATTCTGGGTGCATGCGCTCATAGCTGCAGATATAATTGCAACGAGCATCAGTAATTTGAAATTTTTCATATCAGTTTGATTTAGTAATGCATAATTACTCAAAATTTATTAGTAATAAAATACCCTGTAATGGGTATTTTACGATTTGATATAACCGGTATAAATCAACATAAGTAAGGCAATGCCCACAATAATGCGGTAATAGCCCCATACTTTAAAACCGTGTTTCTTTAAAAAGCCAATAAAAAATTTTATGGCCAGCAAGGCAATTATAAATGCTACTACATTACCAATGGCCAGTTGTTTTATTTCGTTGGATGAGAAGCCGCCATAATCTTTATAATACTTCAGTAATTTATAACCAGTTGCGGCAAGCATGGTTGGCACCGCCAGGAAGAACGAGAATTCCGCAGCAGCATTACGGGTAAGCTTTTGCTGCATACCGCCAATAATGGAAGCGGCACTGCGGCTTACACCCGGTATCATGGCAATGCATTGCCAGATGCCGATCATAAGTGCTTTAAAAAAAGAAACATCTTCTTCCTTATCTACTGTAGGATTTTTAAAAGCATTATCAATAAAGAGTAAAACGATACCGCCAGCAAGCAGCGATACTGCAACGGTTGTTGAGCTTTCCAGCAAGGCATCAATCTTTTTTGAAAATAAAAAACCTAAAATTAAAGCCGGTACAACGCCCACAGCAATTTTTGCATAAAACTGCCAGTTTTTAAAATTGAAAAATTTTTTCCAGTATAAAACAACCACTGCTAAAATGGCCCCCAGTTGTATGGCAACTGTAAAAACTTTGCTAAAATCATTTTCGGTAATATTCAATATTTTTTCGGTGATGATCATGTGTCCGGTGGAGGAAACAGGAATAAATTCTGTTAGCCCTTCTACAATGCCAATGATGATGCTTTGTACTGTATTCATATAATTTGCTTTAAAAGAAAAAAGCGAAGTACTAACTCCGCTATATTTTTTTTATTTTAATTGTTTAATTTTTAATTCGTCTTTGATTTCTTCATAATTGCAAAAATTTCAATAATGAAACCTGCAATGATGAGCATGGGCGCAATGGTAATCCTGGTTGTACTGTAAACTTCTTTGGGATTAAAAACTTTAGGGTCGCTGCTTTTGCCACCAGCCATTAAAAAGAAACCCAGCGCAAGCACTGCCAGCCCTATCAGCATCCACATATAATTTCCTTTATCAAACAAAGGAACCGGTACTGCAGAACCTGCTGTTTTTTTTATTTGTTCGCTCATGTTAATTTATTTTGAAACCGCAAATTAATATAAATCATCCAATTTCATACGCAGGTATTTAATTACCGAACGGTGCGTACTGAATAAGGATATGCTGATACCTAATATGATGATTGCCAGAAATAACAGTATCATGCTGGTATTATCATGTAAAAGTTTAAATTTTGGTTCAAAAGTTTCTATAAGTAATATGGTAAGCCAAAGGGCGGCAATAGCAACGCCAGATGAAATTAAACCATTAATAATGGCACGCATGTTAATAGGTTTGGCAATAAACCAGCGGGTAGCACCAACCATTTGCATGGTTTTTATTAAAAACCGATTACTGTACATGGCCAGCCTGATGGTATTATCAATAGAAAAAACAACCAGAATGGTTAATAAAACCGCAAAAATTAAGAACAGGTAAGCCGCCGTTTTTACAAACTTGCTTATTTGTGCTATAGTTTCTGTTGGCGATTGAAAGTCATTGATAATTCCCGGAAACCTCGTTAGTAAATCATTGGAAAGAGCGTCCAGGCTGTCTTTTTGAACATACTCGGCTTTGATATAAAAGTCAACACTTTCCGGTAAAGGGTTTTCGTCCAGAAATTTTTTCCAGGTAGTATCGTTGTTTTTATTCCATTTTTGAATAGCCATTTCACGGGTTACGTATTGCACTTCTTTGGCGTACGGTATGGCAGTAATATAGTTTTTGAGGCTGTCAATCCGTTTCTTTTGTACATTAGGATTAAGCCAGGCATGAACCTGTATATTTTCTTTTGCAAAATCGCCTGTTTTACGCAGGTTTAAAAAGAACCAGCCAACGATGCCAAATAAAAATAAAACCAAAGCCACGCCAATAATGGCGTATGCGTAAGTTGGTTTGCCACGCTTACTGCTTGTTTTTCCGAATTGAGCCATATTTTTTTTGTTAGGGAGTAAGTAAACTTCGCTTTTACAAGCCGGGCAAAAATAAAGGATTTTAGCTGCTTTGCCGTATTTTTGCCCACTTCAAAACGATTGCCTGCCGTATTTATTTTTATGAAGGGAAAAGATGTTGTGTAAATGGCAGGTAAATAACTTTTCTTTCACAATTAGCTAAGAGGACAAAAAAGAAAAGGAGGGTAAAAAGTTTAGCCCGTTCAATATAGTTATGATGTAGAAGAGTGCGACGCCAATTAAAGATGAATAAAGAAATATTGCTGATAACAAAATAAAAATTACGCCAAAGCCGGAACAAAAATGGAATATAAGTTTAACGAGATTGAACAAAAATGGCAGGATCACTGGAAAGAGAAAAAAGTTTACCTGGTTAGCAACGAATCTGCAAAGCCAAAATATTATGTGCTGGATATGTTTCCGTACCCGAGCGGTGCCGGTTTGCATGTGGGGCATCCACTGGGATATATTGCCAGCGATATTTTTAGCCGTTATAAAAGATTAAAAGGTTTTAATGTGCTTCACCCGATGGGCTTCGATAGTTTTGGTTTACCGGCCGAGCAGTATGCTTTGGAAACCGGACAGCACCCTGCCACCACCACCGAAAAAAATATTGCAACGTTTAAAGCGCAGTTGGATAAGATTGGATTTTGTTACGATTGGGAAAGAGAAGTACGCACCAGCGACCCGCAATATTACAAATGGACGCAGTGGATATTTTTAAAACTGTACAATAGTTATTTCTGCAACACACAACAAAAGGCAAGGCCCATAGAAGACCTTATTAAAAAATACGAAACGCAGGGAAATAAAAATTTTACAGCAGAGCAATGGAATGCTTTTTCTAAGAAAGAACAGGAAGATGTTTTGATGAACCGTCGACTTTCTTTTAGCAAATACGGTGAAGTGAATTGGTGTGAGGCTTTGGGAACCGTGCTGGCCAATGATGAAGTAGTAAATGGTGTGAGCGAACGTGGTGGCCACCCGGTGGTGAAAAAGAAAATGCGTCAATGGTATTTGCGCATTACAGATTATGCAGATCGCTTATTGGAGGGATTGGAAACCGTTGACTTCAGCGACAGCATGAAAGAAATGCAACGCAATTGGATTGGTAAAAGTGAGGGTGCGGAAATTACTTTTGAAGTAAGTAGTGAGTCGTCAGGTGTGAATCCTCAATCGTCAATCGTGAATCGTGAATCGTCAGGCGAGAGTGCTGAACTCACCACTTTCCATTCACCACTCACCACTCACCACTCACGACTCACCGTTTACACAACAAGGCCCGATACTATTTTCGGTGTAGATTTTATAGTAGTTGCACCTGAACACGACCTGGTAAATGTAATTAAATCGGCTGAGCAGGCTGTTGCGGTTGATGAATATGTAACTTATGTAAAAAGCCGCAGCGATGTTGACCGCATGGCTGAGAAAAAAATTACCGGTTGCTTTACGGGTGCGTATGCCATTAACCCGTTTGATGGAAAAGAAATTACTGTTTGGATAAGTGAATACGTGCTGGCAGGTTATGGCACCGGCGCAATTATGGCTGTGCCTTGCGGCGATGAAAGAGATTTTAAATTTGCACAGCATTTTAATATACCTATAACCAATATTATCGGCAGCTATTATACTGGCGAAGAAGCCAACCCAACCAAAGATGCCATTTTAGAAAACAGTGGTTTTTTAAATGGCATGCTGATGAAAGATGCCATTGGTGTTGCAATAAATAAAATTGAAGAACTGGGTATAGGCAAACGTAAAGTGAATTACCGCATGAGGGATGCAGGTTTCAGCCGCCAGCGTTATTGGGGCGAACCTTTCCCGATTGTTTGGAATGATGGTATTGCCATTCCTTTGGATGCGGAAGAACTGCCTTTGGAATTACCGCATGTGGATACTTATGGCCCCGGGCCGGAAGGAGAAGGCCCGCTGGCGAATATTACTGAATGGGTAAACACGCCCGAAGGCAGAAGAGAAACTTCAACCATGCCCGGTTACGCCGGCAGCAGTTGGTATTTTCTCCGCTACATGGACCCCAACAATGCAAATGAATTTTGCGACCGCAAAGCCAGCGATTACTGGAACCAGGTTGACCTGTACATTGGCGGTACCGAACATGCTGTTGGGCATTTATTGTACAGCCGTATGTGGACGAAAGTTTTATTTGATTTAGGATTGATTGGATATGATGAGCCATTTAAAAGACTTCTTAATCAGGGGATGATACAGGGGAGCAGTAGATTTGTTTATAGATTCACCCCAATAAGCTACTCGTCGATAAATCCATCGCTTGGGAGTGGTTTTGTGGTTGATATTGCTCATGATTTGATTCCAACAATTCTAATTTCTTATGACATTTATGAAGATCATTTGTCAGGGAAACTTTCTAAAGCTGAACTTTTAGAATTAATAAATAAAAATGGTGTAGCAATGTTTAGTCCTGCTAATGAGGATAATTTTGTAATACCTTTCATAAGAACCCATATCGATGTAAATAAAGTTGATGGGATAGAAATTAGAATTGATGAACTCAAAAAATTAAAGCCAGAGTTTAAAAACGCTTATATAATTTCAAGAAGTGAGGAAAAATATATCTGTGGTTCTGAAACCGAAAAAATGTCCAAATCAAAATACAACACTGTTAACCCAGATGAACTTTGTGATAAATACGGCGCCGATACTTTCCGCATGTATGAAATGTTCCTTGGCCCGGTAGAAGCCAGCAAACCATGGGACACAAAAGGTATTGAAGGGGTGCATCGCTTTTTAAGAAAACTGTGGCGCTTGTTTAATGATGACTTGAAAGGCAAGGTTTGGAATGAGGATAAAGCAACCGAAGCCGAACTTAAAGTGTTACATCGCACCATCAAAAAAATTGAAGAAGATACCGAGCGTTTTAGTTTTAATACAGCCGTAAGTGCATTTATGATCTGCGTAAATGAACTGGCAGATATGAAGTCCCATAAAAAAGAAGTGCTGGAAAAACTGCTCATCTTACTTACGCCTTATGCACCGCATATTGCCGAAGAGTTGTGGAGCCAGTTGGGTAACAGCGGCAGCATTTTAGATGCTGAATATCCGGCATTCAATGCAGCCCTGTTAGTTGAAAGCAGTAAAGAATATCCTGTTTCTATTAATGGTAAGTTGCGTACTAATCTTACGCTTACTTTGGATATTGATCAAAAACAGGTAGAAGAACTGGTACTGCAAAACGAAATTGTACAAAAATGGCTGGAAGGCAAACCACCCACGAAGATAATCTTTGTAAAAAATAAGATGATAAATGTGGTGATTTAAATTTCTTGTAGGATCACGCTTGCGGCGTGCTCAACCCGAACACGCCGCAGGCGTGATCTTACAGAGGTGACAGCTTTCAAAAAGCTGTCACCTCTTTTAATAAAAAAAATTTTTATTTTTTTTGTCCGGATGCAGCATGTTGCTTCGTCATTACAAAAACATTCTAAACTTTTAAAACAAAAATTATGGAAAAGTACATGCTTATTTTCGAAGGAATTAAATCTGCCGAACAAGCTTCTGCACAACAAATGCAGGAAAGTATGGGTAAATGGATGGCCTGGATAGACAAACTGGCCAAAGCCGGTAAATACGAAAGCGGAGAGCCTTTGTTGCCAACCGGAAAAATTATCAGCGGCAGTAGTAAAACCGTTACTGATGCTGCATTTGCCGAAGGTAAAGAAATTATTGGCGGCTACTTTATTATTAATGCTGAAGGTTACGATGAGGCAGTTGTGCTTTGTGCAGATTATCCCGATTATGAAAGCGGTGGTAAGGTGATTGTAAGGCAGATACAGAAAATGGAAATGCCGGCTTAAAAATTTTTCCCACAAAGAAACAAAGGTTTTGCCTTTGGCAAAATTGAAATTGCCACTTAGGTAAAGAAGCACAGAAAATACATTTTGATCCTTTGATTTAGTGCTTCTGTGCCTAAGTGGAAAATCCTTTGTGCCTTTGTGTGAATTCTTTTGTTACCCATAACTTGCATAAAAAATTGCACTGGATAATTCTTCTCAAATAGAACAAACTGTTGAACATCTCTTTCGCCAGGAATGGGGAAAGCTGGTTGCCGTGCTTACTAAACTGTTTGGCCCGCAAAACCTGCAACTGGCCGAAGATGTAGTGCAGGATACATTGCTGAAAGCATTTAATACCTGGAAGATAAATGGGCTTCCTCAAAACCCTACAGCCTGGTTATTTACCGTTGCCCGTAATAAAGCCATTGATGTGTTGCGGCAGCAAAAAAGGAAGAATGAAGTTTCAAAAAGTCTAACACCATTACTGCAATCGGAATATAGCCTGGTACCAACCGTGCAGGAACTGGTAAATACAAATACCATTGATGATGACCAGTTGCGGATGATGTTTGTTTGCTGTCATCCTTCACTTTCAACCGAAGCACAGGTTTCGCTTATTTTAAAAACCCTTTGCGGTTTTAGTGTAACAGAAATTGCCAAAGCATTTGTTGCCGGTTATGATACTATTGAAAAAAGATTGTCGAGGGCAAGGCAAAGTTTCCGGGAGCATAAAGTGCAGTTTGAATTACCACCTGCTGCCGAGCTGGATAACCGGTTGGATAATGTTTTACTTGCCATTTATTTGTTGTTTAATGAAGGATATAATTCCACACAACATGAAGATCTGATAAGAAAAGACCTGATGCATGAATCTATGCAATTGTGCCAGTTGATTTTGCGAAGCCGTTTTGTTGATCACTCAAAAACACACGCCCTGCTGTCGTTAATTTGTTTTACAGCATCCCGTAACGAAGCAAGATTGGATGACAACGGCAATATTCTGGTATTAAAAAAACAGGACAGAACCGGATGGAACAAGCCTTTGATTGAAAAAGGAATTTTTCATTTGGAAGCATCCGCCGAAGGCGAGTCATTAAGTAAATACCAGTTAGAAGCCGGCATCGCTTATGAACATGCAAGGGCAGTATCGTACGAACAAACCAACTGGAAAAATATTTTGCAGTGTTATGATCTGCTCATCAAATTATATCCATCGCCGGTGATTGAATTGAACCGGGCGGTTGTTATCAGTGAATTGCATGGACCAGCCGAAGGAATAAAAGCCATTGAAGCCATTGCAAAACTTTCTTCCTTAAAAAAATATTACCTGCTGCCTGCTACCCTTGGCGAACTGCACCTGCAACTAAAGCAGTACCAAAAAGCCGATGATTATTTTGCAGAAGCCATGCAGCTTACCCAATCTGCTGCCGAAAAAAAACTGCTGCAACAAAAAATGAAGCGTTAAAACCAGGACAACTTAAAAAATTCGTTCAGGATAATGCTACCTTAGCAGTATGATAAGCGAACTGGAAAATGCATTGATAAAGAACCGGGCTGATTTTCACCCCGTGGTAAAATTTGATTCCTCAAAAGAAAAATTATTTCATTTCGATTTTACGGATAACAATAAAGTACTGGGTGCTTCTGAAGTTGCCGATACCAATCAGTTTGCCGGTTATATTGATCGTACTTTAAAAGCCAATAACGCAACCTTTGGCATTGGTGGCTATAAAGAAAATCGCACACTCTACAGAAGAAGTGAACTTTTTGCAGGTGAAGAAGCGAGGTCATTACATTTAGGAATAGATATTTGGGGGCCTGCCGGAACAACCGTTTATGCAGCATTGGGTGGCATGGTACACAGCTTTGCCTACAATGATAATTTTGGAGATTATGGTGCAACAATCATCCTGCTTCATCAATTAGAAACGATTGCTTTTCATACGCTGTATGGCCATTTAAGCCTTACCGATATTTCTACATTAAGCGAAGGTGCATATATAAACCGGGGACAGGTAATCGGGCATTTTGGCAAACCTGCCGAAAACGGCAACTGGCCGCCACACCTGCACTTTCAAATCATTCATGAGCTGTATTTAAAAGAGGGCGATTATCCCGGTGTTTGTAAATTATCTGAAAGCGAAGCTTACTTAAAGAACTGCCCTGATGCAGATTTAATTTTAAATTTATTGCAGTACGTAAAATAAATAATTTGGTAACCCAATTTATAAGGCTTGTTGAAAAAACTACTTTTACTTTTTTTAATAACTACTGCCCTGGCAGAAAATACTGCTTCCCAAAACCTTGCAGGCTTTTGGAATGGTAAAATAAGCCGTAAATCTGGTAAAGGTTATGGAGCTGATAATTTTGAGATACACATTTATCAATCTGGTAAAGAAATATGGGGATACACTTTTGCTTATACCGATACAAGCCGGTTTGTTTTATATAAATTCAAAGGCACACTTAATAAAAAAGATAAACAAATTAACATACAGGAGTTTGGATTTGCATTTGTTTTAATTCCCGAGCAGTTTTATCCTTGCGAAAAAAAATTAGAACTTAAATATTCTAAAATTAATAATACTAAATATTTAACCGGTAAATGGTCAGGTGTTATTATTGATACAACCTGCTATGCCGATGAAGAATTGCTTGTTGCAGTGAACAAAGTAAATACTTCTTTTTTTAAAGATGATATGGGTATTGTAGAAAAAATCAATCATTTTTTTACTAACAAGGAAAAATACACCAATCTTGTACAGGAAAAACCTGAGGTTGAGATTACTCAAAATATCATACCTGATTCTTCAAGAATAAAATTGTTAGACAGAAGACTGGATATTCAACAAATATTAGCAGTGCAGGATACAGCCATTTTTATATCGCTTTACGACAATGCCGAAAACGATGGCGACACTGTATCAGTTTTCCTCAATAAAAAACCATTTATCACCAGACAACGTATTTCAAATAAGCCTATAAAATTTGCCATACCTTTCACAAACAAAAATGAAGCCATTGAATTGATTTTTCAGGCAGACAATCTGGGGGAAATACCACCCAATACGGGCATTATGATTGTTGAAACCGATGGGAAAAGATATGAGATAAGGGTACAATCT
>JBKJLT010000380.1:0-3026 GCA_046596765.1 Ferruginibacter sp.
AGTGGTCTTTTTGTCAATGGGGTAGGCCAGTGATTTTAGTCCCCACGGGTTACTGTGCAAAACCTCACCTCCGTTTTCTGTAACGAGGTCGGCATATTTTTTCTGAGCGGCTTTAAACTCCTCTTCAGAAAGCACAGGGGTAAAAATCACCATCAATTCGTAGTTGTTCATTTCCCTGATTGATTTTTGTTTTAAAAAATATTGTTAATCCGTTTTTTGTTAACGGGCAGCAAAGGTAAGGGTTTTAATGGATAATTTGATAATGAATAATGCCTGCCTGTCGGCAGATAGGGATAATTTAGATTGATTTTGATACCAGCTTCAATTCAATGTAGCATCATCGTGCAGCCTGTAGTGAGCGAAGCGAATGTATAGTAATCCCTGCCCGTTCCGTTCAGGCGGGCTTTTATCGGCTGTACTGCTTTTTGCCATACTAATACCCGGTTTCTATACCTCGCCAAATCTGTTCTTTAAGGGGCATATTTGGCGAAACTCAAAAAAATCATTTACGCTTTTAAATAAAAATTTTATATTACGCCAAATCTGTTTATTTTTTACTACATTTGGCGAAATATAGTTTTTATGAATATTGCTGGCAGGCTTGATGAAATTGAAATATTTGAGCAACTGTTGCAAAGCAAACGAGCTGAATTTTTGGCCGTAACCGGCCGCAGGAGGGTAGGTAAAACCTTTTTAATACGCAATTATTTTAAAAACAACATTGTATTTGATTGCAGCGGCCTGCACGAACAAAACCAGCCAATGCAACTGGAAAATTTCAGGGATGCATTACAGAACTACCAACCCGGCGTTGCCAACCTAACCGTACCCGCAAACTGGTTGCAGGCATTCAACCTGCTAAAAAAATACATTGCTGATATTAGCGGCAATGGAAAAAAAATTATTTTTCTGGATGAACTGCCCTGGTTTGAAACAGCACGAAGTGGCTTTAAAGCTGCATTGGATAATTTCTGGAATAACTGCTGTTCGTTAAGAGAAGATATAATCCTTATCATCTGCGGTTCGGCAGCATCCTGGATGGTAAAAAATATCATCAACGACCGGGGTGGTTTTCACAACCGGGTAACCCGGCAAATAAACCTGCAGCCATTTAGCCTTGCCGAAACTAAAATGTTTTTAAAACAAAACCGGGTTATATTAAACGATTACGATGTGTTACAGTTGTATATGGTTTTAGGAGGCATTCCGTTTTATCTTAAAGAAGTAAAACCAGGCAACAGCGTGGCGCAGGTTATTAATGAACTCTTTTTTCAGAAAAATTCAATACTCAAAAATGAATTTAGTAACCTGTATGCTTCTTTATTTACCAACTACCGTTGGCACGAGCAGGTGGTGCAGGCACTGGCATCAAAAGACAGGGGACTTACCCGTGCAGAAATTATTTCCATTACAAAATTAAGCAGTGGCGGCGGACTATCGGTAGTGCTGCAGGAGCTGGAGCAAAGCGGTTTTATAAGTGAGCATATACCTTTTGAAAAATTGAAAAAAGAAACCGTTTACCGGCTTAAAGATGAGTTTTCGCTTTTTTATTTTAAATTTTTACACCATAGTAAAAACAGCGCAGGCTGGCTACAAAAGGCGGGGCAGCAACCATTTAAAATATGGTGTGGCCATGCCTTTGAAAATGTATGCCTTAAACATACCTGGCAAATTAAAAAAGCATTGGGCATACATGGAATTTATAGCCAGGAGGCTTCGTGGATTACAAAAGGTACCAAAACACAAGAAGGAGCACAGATTGATTTATTGATTGACCGGGCAGACAACTGCATCAATATCTGCGAAATAAATTTTTACAATACCGTTTTTGAAATTACCAAATTATATGCCGATCAACTGCAGCAAAAAATTGCAGTATTTGAACAAAATACAAAATCCAGAAAAAATGTTTTTATTACCATGATTACTACCTACGGCACGGTTACCAATGAGCATAAATTAAGTGTAGTAACCAATGAAATTACTATGGATGCTTTATTTGTTTAGCAAAACATTGTATCAGTAAAATCTTATTTTCTGTTTACCCTATAAACCGGATACCGGTTATGTCCCGGTTCGTAATAGGGCGAATTTTTATAAATAAAGTCAAGTTGCGCCGGGCCGTTAGCTGCAAATTTTTCATCCCCTTTCTTCTTTTCCTCCAGTTTGGCCTTTAAGGCGGGGTTGTTTTTTAAAACTTCAGCCGCTAAATCATCCCAGCGGTAATCGCTGTAACCTTCTTTTTGCTGCAAAATGGCATCAAAAAAATTCCAGGCAAAAAAGCTGTCATCGCCGGTTGGTTCCAGCATTTCTACAATATAACGATTGGTGGGTTGATTCAATAAGATGATATAATCTCCTTTCAGAAATCTTATTTTTTGATTTACCGGAAATACTTTAACCCCTGAGTTTTTGTGGTGCTTTTCATAAGGCCTCGGCGTTGATCGGTAATCTTCAATCAAATAAGCTTCTACATCAATCATGGTATCATTCATCAATTGCTGCATAGCAACATTATTCAGTTTCAGCAAATCAATAACGCCATACCATCCCTGTGGAATAATATATGCAGTCGGTACCTTAATCAAATTAGATGGTGTAAATACATTGAAAAATTTAACCTGTTTGGTAAAAGGTTTGCTGCGGTCGTAATACATTCTGTTTAGTCCTGTTGCATCGCTGGGCTTATAAGCCTGTTCGTATCCCTTAAAATTTACAAAGCTATATTTGCTTGTATCTACCGTCCATTTAAAAGGGAATGCTTTTGCTAAAGTTATTTCGGCCCTTGCTTTTTTACGTTCTGCAATTAATTCAGTTGCATTGGTGGATGCTTTTTCAATTACAGTCAGCGAAAGCGCATAGGTAGAAAGCACCCTGTCTTTATATGGTTTCAGCATGTGTGTTTCTGGTACAAAGCCAATGGTTTGAAATAATGCAGCATAGCCCGATGAGTAGCGTGGCGGATCGTAGAACATTTCCATACCTCTGTCCGGACTGGCAGTTTCAAAATTTACATACGGCACCAT
>JBKJLT010000446.1:0-3929 GCA_046596765.1 Ferruginibacter sp.
GCTGAAAATCTGAAAGAAGTAAAACCAAGTTTGTTTTCAACTGTGCCCCGGCTTTTAGAAAAGACCTACGAAAAAATAATGGCCAAAGGCGCTGAACTTAGCGGCTTAAAAAGAAAATTATTTTACTGGTCGGTTGATCTGGCAAACGATTATGATAATGTAAAATCAAAGGGTATCTCGTACAATTTACAACTGGCTTTGGCTAAAAAATTAATTTTCAGTAAATGGAAAGAGGCTTTAGGTGGGAATATAAAATTTATTGTTACCGGGGGAGCTGCCTGCCAGGTAAGGCTTATCAGAATTTTTACCGCAGCAGGTATTCCCATTTATGAAGGATACGGACCAACCGAAAACAGCCCCGTTATAAGTGTTAACTGCAAAAGAAAAGGAGGCACCAAATTTGGCACTGTTGGGTTGGTGATAGAAGGCCAGGAAGTGAAGCTGGAAGCTGATGGAGAGATTTGTGTAAAAGGCCCAAGTGTGATGCTGGGATATTATAAAAGACCGGACCTGACTGCTGAAACCATTATTGATGGCTGGCTGCATACCGGCGACATCGGCATTTTTGAAGATGGAAAATATTTAAAAATTACCGACCGCAAAAAAGAATTATTTAAAACCAGCGGTGGTAAATATGTAGCTCCGCAGCCTATTGAAAATAAAATGAAAGAATCGCCATTTGTAGAACAGATGATGGTGGTGGGTGCCGAGCAGAAATTTGTAGGCGCATTAATTGTTCCATCGCTTATTAATTTAAAAGAATGGATGCTGCATAAAGAAATACCCTTTATTACCATTGAAGACGCCATCCACAATCCCAAAGTGCTGGATCTGTATAAAGAGCTGATTGATTCCTTTAATAAATTTTTCAATCATGTGGAACAGATAAAAAAATTTGAACTTTTACCTAATGAGTGGACCATTGACAGTGGCGAACTTACCCCTACGCTGAAATTAAAGCGGAAAGTTATTATGGAAAAATATAAGTCTGCATTTGACAGAATTTACAGCTAAATACAAAGCCGGAAACTCAGTAAAGTGTTGCTTTACATTATTTCCGGCGTAATTCTCAATGCTTATGCGATTTCCAGGGATCAGGTTCAGGTAATTCAGTTTTTCAATAAGTATTCTATTGATTAATACAATTTATAGGTTAGTCATAGTATTAATTTTGTCCTGTTTCTTCACTATTTTAATGCGGTACACACAATACCACTTCGGGTATTTTATCAAAATCTTTCGTTTTATCAATAAAATAAAAAGCTCCTTCTGCTTTGCATAATTTTTGATAATAATCACTAACCAGGTTGCTTAACACAATCACTTTTGTTTCTGGAAAATGATAAACTATATATTTTAATAACTCAATTCCGTTTTTGCCGGGTAATTGAATATCCAATAAAACAATATCAGCCTCTTCTTTTTTCAGAACATCAATAGCCGTATTATAATCATTTGCCGTAAATATTTTTCCGATAGTTTTTACATCCTTAAGAATGTTCATAAGGCGTTCAATTATAAACAAAGAACTGTCAATTATCAATAAAACTAACTGTGGCTTATTGGTTTGGGGCATAAAAATATTCTGCCTAAAATTATACTATTCACCGGTAAAGATTGTAGTTGATTATCGCTAATGTTGTAGGTTTTATACTACAGAAATCCCTGTCAGAAATTATATTTCAGATCAAACTGTTTTCAATACTATATTTTGTGAGATCGGAATTTGATTTTAAGTTCATTTTAGTCATAATTCTTGCCCGGTAAGTACTTACCGTTGTTACACTTAAAGAAAGTATCTCGGCAATTTCAGAAACTGATTTTCCATTTGCCAGAAATTTCATAACATCAAACTCCCTGTCACTGAGGTATTCGTGTGGCAGCGTGGTTGCATCAGACGAAAAAGTATTGGCCAGTTTCTCGGCAATGGCCTGCGATATATATTTCTTTCCCAAAAGTACTTTCTGAACTGCTTTTACCAATTCCTCAGGTGCTGTATCCTTGCTTAAATAACCAGCAGCACCGGATTTAAGTGCCCGCAGGGCATACTGCTCCTCGGGGTGAATACTTAATATAAGTACGGGCAAATCGGGGAGGCTCAGCTTTATCTGCTGCAGCGCATCCAATCCGCTGCGGCCCGGCATCGAGAGGTCACTAACTACCACGTCCCATTTACCTGTAAGTGCATGTTTTATCAACTCGCCGCCATCAGCCACTTCCTCAATATATGCACCCGGAAATTCGTCCAGTAAAATCTGTCTCAGTCCCTTTCTAACCACTGTATGGTCATCGGCTATTAATATTCTTAACATAAAATAAAGTTTTAACTGTTATACCAAATGAATTTCATTTTAGGCCAATGTGGCCGGGCTGAGATTCAAGCCTGGCTTTTGTGCGGCTGGTCCCGATAGCTATCGGGAGTAAATACCAATTGGACTGATTACAAAGTCACATCGATATTAATGCTACTGCAGCAGCGGTATCGAAATAATGGTTTCAGATCCTTCACCTGGCTTACTTTTAATTTCGTAAGTGCCACCCAAAAGCAGCGTGCGTTCTTTTATGCCCAATAATCCAAGCGTCTTTTTTTTGCTGATGCTTTTCGGGTCAAAACCTACTCCATTATCTGTAAAGTGTAAAAACACCCTGTTATCCTGCTTTTGCAACAACAGCTTAACCAATGAAGCATTTGCATGTCGTGCCACATTGGTTAATAATTCCTGATAAATCCGGAATATTGCTGAAACGGCATCCGGCTTTAACAAAATATCGTCTGCTTCATTAATAAAATTAACGCGGGTGCCCGATCTTTTTTCAAATTCTTCTCCCTGCCATTCCAAAGCAGCTATAAGGCCAAGATCATCAAGTATGCTTGGCCGCAAATCCGTTGCAATTTTTCTTACCGAAGCTACCGTTGCATTTATTAGTTGTATGCTTTCTTTTAGTTTAACTGCGATTTCATCATCAGTAGTATTTATTTTTCTGGAAAGCCAATATATATCCATTTTAAGCCCTGTCAGTTGCTGCCCCAGTTCATCATGTATTTCACGTGCAATAGTGGTTCGTTCATCTTCCCGTATGGTTTGCAGGTTACTGGCAAGCTGCCGGATATCGTTATAGGATTTCTGCAGTAATTCTTCTGCTATTTTTCTTTCACGTATATCTCTTATAAATAACTGATAGCCGCCATCCAAAAGTTTTTGGGCACTTATTTCAACATCAATTACAGTTCCATCTTTGCATATAAGCCTTCGCTCGTTAACAACAGATTGTCCTCTTTCCATTTTCACAATCTGCATTGGATTAGTTTTTAAATCTTCCGGAGGAATAACGTCCTGAAATTTCAATTTTTTCAATTCATCCTTGCTGTAGCCACTCATATGGCAGCCTGCGCTGTTTACATCAATCAGGCGTGTATTTTCGTCTGCAATAAATATCCCATCGGCTGCCTGCTCAATTATGGTGCGGTATTTTTCTTCGCTATCTGCTATTGCTTTTTGAGCAAGTTCTCTTTCAGTTATGTCCTCCATAGCACCTAAAATTCTGATGGGTTTCTTCGAGTCATCGTATTTAATATATGCACGGTCGTAAAACGTTTTGTATGTTCCCTTTTCCGTTTTAAACCGAAAAATTTCTGAGAGCGAAAAAACTCCATTCTCTACAGCCACATCCATCCTTTCTTTAATACCGGCTCTTTCATCAGGATGGATGCCCTCCAGAAACATTTCAAAGTTTATTTTTTCTTTTTTATAATCAAGCCCGTAAATACTATACAGATTTTTATTGCCCCAGGTTTCGTTTTTAATAATGTCATGATCCCATATAGCGTCGTTGGTTGCCTGTGCTATCAGCTCAAAACGCTCGTTTGATCTTCTGATTTCTTCTTCCGTTTTTATTCTGTCTGTAATATTTTTACTTGTAATAATAAA